>NZ_JBSGUP010001174.1:0-1006 GCF_053607985.1 Streptomyces sp. NPDC055078 | reverse complement strand
ACAGGCCATCGTGCCGTTCCAAGACATGGACGGCTGCCTGGGCAAGACGCTGCCCGTCGGTGTTGCGTCCGGCATGCGCCAGCGCCGCGAACACACCTTTCAGTTCCCGGCGGATGCCGCTGTACGGATCCGGCCCGACCACTGCCTCGACCGCGTACCACGCCCTGCTGCTCGCGGCCTGCAAGCGGTCGTGTTCGGCCTGCGGAAGGTCGTCGGGCGCGTTGTAGACGTCGCTGTCGGCGCGCTCGAAGGCTTTCATCAGGGGCCGGGCCGCTTCCTCCTCGGCGAGGAGCCTGGTGAGGCCAGCCGCTGCCGCGGCCAGTCCCGAGTCCTCCAGCGCCCGGGCCAGAACATATACAGGGCAGCCGGTGCGGCGGAGTGCGGTGGTGTAGTTCTCGCCGGTCGCACGCTGGCGGCGGCGGGCATGCTGCGCGGCGGTGGACTGGTGCTTCGGCATAGAGCGCTCATTCCGGGACAGCCCGCGCCTGCCCGCAGAAGGAACATGTGGCTGCGGAAGGTGAGCGGGCCCCGAAAGACCTTGGCCGCGTGCGCTGTCCCGGCGCGGGCGGGGAACAGCGTCGGCGGGTGGCGTTGCGCGTCCTGCCGGGCGACACTCTAGGGCCTGTCGTCAAATGTCACGCCCACATCAGGAGCGATGCGAGGGTGACGGCTGCTTCGTAGGACTGGGCCGTCTTGTCGTAGCGGGTGGCGATGCCCCGCCACTGCTTCAAGCGGTTGAAGCACCGTTCGACGACGTTGCGGTGCTTGTAGACCTCGCGGTCGAAGGCCGGCGGGCGGCCTCCGTGGCTGCCTCGGCGGGCCCGGTTGCGGGCCTGGTCGGCCCGCTCGGGAATCGTGTGCGGGATGCCGCGGCGGCGGAGCCAGGTGCGGATGGCTTTCGAGCTGTAGCCCTTGTCGCCCAGGACGTGATCGGGCCGGGTGCGGGGTCGTCCCGGTCCGGTCCGGGGCACCCGGACCGCTTCCATCACGGCGGTGAACCGGGTGC
>NZ_JBSGUP010001173.1:0-1015 GCF_053607985.1 Streptomyces sp. NPDC055078 | reverse complement strand
GCCCGGGACCGGCCCGGGGCGGCCCACCCCGTCACCCGAACTCCTCGCCGTCCTCGCCAGCCGGCACAGCGCCGGACTCAGCCTGGGGCGGCTCGGCCGCTGGGAGGAGGCAGGCGAAGTGCACCGCGCCGTCGCCGCCGAACGGGAACACGCGCTCGGGCCCGGTCACCCCGACACCCTCGCCAGCCGTTACGAGGTCGGCTTCACCCTCAGCAGGACCGGGCGGGCCGAGGACGCGCTCCGCGAGTTCCGCCGCGTCGCCGACGGCCGGGAGCGGGTCCTGGGCGCCGACCACCCCGAGACCCTGGCCGCCCGCCAGGAGACGGCCTACGTCCTCGGTCAGCTCGGCCGCCACTTCGAGGCCCACGACGCGTACGCGGCCGTCCTCTCCTCCCGCGAGCGCACCATGGGCGCCGAACACCCCGACACCCTGCGCTGCCGGCACAATCTCGCCTTCAACCTCAGCAGGCTCGGGCGGCTGGAGGACTCCTTCCGGATGGCCTGCGACGTCGCCGAGTCCCGCACCCGGGTGCTCGGCGCGGAACACCCCGACACCCTGGTCACCCGGTACGAAGTCGCCTACGCGCTCGGCCGGCTCGGGCGCTGGACCGAGGCCCTGGGCAGCTATCGCGAGGTGGCCGGGGCCCGCGCCCGGGCGCTCGGCCCCGACCACCCCGACACCCTCGCGGCCCGCTACGAGGTCGGCGTCAGCCTCGGCCGCCTCGGCCGCAGCGCCGAGGCCCTCGATCTGTACCGGGCCCTCGTCGACGACCGCACCCGCGTCCAGGGCCCCGACGACCCCGAGACCCTCCGCGCCCGCCACGGCCTCGGAGTCAACCTCGGCCGCCTCGCCCGCTGGGCGGAAGCCCTCACCGAGGCGCAGGAGATCAGCGCCGCCCGGGAACGCGTCCTCGGGCCCGGCCACCCCGACACCCTCGTCAGCCGCCGCGAGGTCGCCGTCGCCCTGGGATGGCTCGGCCGCTGGACCGACGCCCTCACCCTCTACGCCCATGTC
>NZ_JBSGUP010001172.1:0-1016 GCF_053607985.1 Streptomyces sp. NPDC055078 | reverse complement strand
GAAGGGCGGCCCGCCCGCTCCTCGTCGGCGCCGTCAACCACGCCCGCTGCCCAGCTCCTTGCGGCTGCCCGCCGGAAGCTGGGGGCGGCCACCGGGCGCGGGGGCGGAGGTCTGTTCGATCCGCAGGGCGAGCGCGGGACACCGCCGTACCGCCCGCTGTGCCCGCCCCCGCATATGCATCGGCACGACCGCGTCGGCCACCGAGGGGTAGCCGTCGGGGTTGAGCCGGATCAGCTCCGGGACGATGTCGGCGCAGAGCCCGTGCCCCTGGCAGAGCGTCCAGTCGATGAAGACCTTCTCGCCGCTCGGAACCGACTCCTCCGTGACCTCGTACCCGGGCATGGGCAACGGCAGCACTCCGGTCGTCTCCCGCCCGCAGCCGCCGTGGAGCACATGGGCGGCCAGATCGTCCGTGAAGGCGGACAGCGTCGAGGCGAAGAAGCGCGCCGAGCCGTCGGGGTGCTTGCAGGCTCCCCGGCCCCGTACGGCCTGGGTGACCTCGCGCAGGGCCTCCAGAGCGGCCGGGCCCCCGCCGTTCATGACGTCCGCCAGACCGCCGGCCGCCGCGGGCAGCCCCAGTTTGCAGGGGCCGCACTGACCGGCGGACTCGGCGGCGAGCCAGTTGGCCACCCGGAGCGCCTCCCCCAGCGGACAGGTCTCCGGCCCGATCGGAAGGATCGCGCCCGCGCCGAGCGAACCACCCACCGCGGCCAGTGACTCACGCGAGACGACTGCCTCGTGAACGGCCACCGAGTCGATCCAGTTGCCGTGATAGCCGCCGGTCAGCACACCCTGAGGGAGCGGCGGGGCGCCCGCCATCTGCAGGACGTACCGCAGTGGGACCCCTGTGGGGACCTCGACGACCATGGGGCGGGCGACCGCGCCAGAGATCGTCAGCATGACCGTGCCCGGCTCGGAGCCCGCGCCCGTATTGCTGAAGCGGTGGGCGCCGATCCGGGCGGCCACGGCGAGCTGCGCGAAGGTCTCCGCGTTGGACAGCATGGTCGGCGCGCCGC
>NZ_JBSGUP010001171.1:0-1016 GCF_053607985.1 Streptomyces sp. NPDC055078 | reverse complement strand
GAACCGACCGGACCCCGTACCCGGGCGGTCGACACGCGCCGTACCCAGGCGGTCGGGACATGCCGGACCGGGGTGGACGAGACGCGCCGTACCCAGGCGGTCGACACGCGCCGGACCGGGGTGGACGAGACGCGCCGTACCGAGGCAGTCGATACGCGCCGGACAGGCGAGCAGAGGACAGCATCATGGCACTGACGAAGCATCAGATGGCGGCCCGGGCGGCCCGGGAGCTGGCCGACGGACAGTACGTCAATCTCGGCATCGGGCTGCCGACCCTGATTCCCAGTCATCTCCCCGCGGGCGTCGAGGTGATGCTGCACAGCGAGAACGGCATTCTCGGCGTCGGGCCCTACCCCCTCGCGGAGGATGTCGACCCGGATCTGATCAACGCGGGCAAGGAGACGGTCACCACGCTCCCCGGCGCGTCGTTCTTCGACTCCTCCCTCAGCTTCGGGATGATCCGCGGCGGCCACCTCGATGTGGCCGTCCTGGGCGGAATGCAGGTCTCGGCGGCGGGGGACCTGGCCAACTGGGTCGTCCCCGGAAAGATGGTCAAGGGCATGGGCGGCGCCATGGACCTGGTGCACGGCGCCCGGCGGGTGATCGTGCTGATGGAACACCTCGCCAAGGACGGTTCGTACAAGATCGTCGATGAGTGCACCCTGCCGCTCACCGGCAGCCGGGTCGTCCAGCGGGTCATCACGGATCTGGCCGTCCTCGACATCACCGGTCAGGGTGTGGTGCTGCGGGAGCTGGCCCCGGGCGTCACCGCCGATGCCGTACGGAGCGCGACACAGCCGCCCCTGCTGGTGCCCGAGCCGCCCGCCGTCATGGCGGTCTGACGTGGGAATGCCGGCCTGACCCCAACCGTTACATTCATGCGCATACAATAAAGATACCAGTGGGAACTGTCCGGAGCGGCAGAAGGTCAGTGGCAAGCGAGGGGAGCGCCCCGGCCGGGGCGCGACGGTCCGCCGATGGGCCGCGCGCTCCGCCCGTGGCGGCTCCCCGCTCCC
>NZ_JBSGUP010001170.1:0-1023 GCF_053607985.1 Streptomyces sp. NPDC055078 | reverse complement strand
CCGGCCGGGAGTGCCCACTGCGGGGCGGTCTGCCGGTGCCGTCCCACCGCCCACAGACCGAGCAGGGCGAGCCACGGACCAACAGCCATCAGCGGACCCCAGACCACGGACACGATCACGACGGTCCAACGGACCAGCTCGATCACAGCCATCGTCGGAGCCAGGACATCACCGACGTCCTCGTTCGCGACCGCCAGCGCGATCCCCAGGGCGAGCAGCGAGCCCGCGCCCAGGGCTGAGCCCATGACCGCGCTCTTCGCGGCCCGCTGCGGGGCGGTGATCAGGTCCATCCGGCGCTGATGCCGCGCCGCCCGAAACTGCCTGCCCCGGTCCTCCCACTCAGCAGCCGCCTCCATGTTCCCCGCCGCTTCGGCCGCGCGGATCATCCGCTCATACCGTGCGGCGGTACGCCCGTCCCACGCCCGACGGACCACGACCCGCCCGCCACCGACGACGTAGGAGCCGTGCCGCACCACCAGACCACACGCCACCCGGGTCCGCTCATCCACCACAGCCGCACGCACCGCACGACCGGACCGCACCCACAACGGCACCCGACCAGCCACACCACCGGCACCGGCACCGGCACCGGCAAAGCCAGGGGCGGGCGTGACCACGGGGGATACCGGGGTGTCGGGGGCCAGGGGGTCTGTACCGGGTGGCTTGAAGAGATGAACGACGTTCCCGTTGTCCGTCATGCTGGGAGGTCTCCTGTCCTGCTCGAAAAGCGGATGGGTTGGGCCCGGGGCGACCGCTTGCTCTCGCCAAAGATGCGCGGTCGTCCCGGGGTAGCTAGCTCTTGTTCTTGGTCCTGGCTTCGCGTTCCTCGCGCTTGCGCGCCTGCTCAAGGACCCGTTCCAACTTCTGCTGAAGGTCGCCCTGGTGGACGCGTCCGCCATAGATCCGGTCGTCAGCGATGCCGCGCTTGGCCATCCGCGCGATGTACCACGCGACCTTGGCCTTCTCGCCTGCGGTGAGCCTGGGCTCACGCTCTTCCTGCTGTGCCATGGATGACGCTCCGTC
>NZ_JBSGUP010001169.1:0-1024 GCF_053607985.1 Streptomyces sp. NPDC055078 | reverse complement strand
GGGAGGCGCCGTACCCCCCGCCCGCCGTCCACCAGCACCACCACAACACCCCCTCATGAACAGGCAGGGAGGCAGTCCGTGACGAACGACAAGTCACGCACCGGCCAGGGCACAGGCACCGGCGGGCGGACGACACATTCCGGCGAGCGGACGCGTAGCGGCGAGCGCACGGGCACGGGCACGGGCGAGCGGGCACCTGCCGACGAGCGGACGCACACCGGCCGGCCCACGGGCACCGACGAGCCGGCGACCCGCACCGGAGTCTGGTTCGTCGGCGCGCGCGGCTCCGTCGCCACCACGGCCGTCGCCGGATGCGCGGCCGTCGCGGCCGGACTGCACCCCCCGACCGGCATGGTCACCGAGACCCCGCCCTTCGCCGCGTCACGGCTGCCCGCCCTGTCCTCCCTGATCTTCGGCGGTCATGACACCGCCCACTGCCCCCTGCCCAAGCGCGCCGAGGAACTCACCGCCGCAGGAGTGCTCCCGCACGGCCTCGCATCGGCCGTCCGCGCCGAACTCACCGCCGCCGACCAGGAGATACGGCCCGGCGGCCCCCAGCCGGGCGACACCCGAACCGACGGCGAACTCATCGAAGCCTTCGCCGCCGACCTGCGAGGCTTCCGCGACCGGCACGAGCTGGTCCGGGTCGTCGTCATCAATGTCTCCTCCACCGAACCCCTCCCGGAACCCGGCGCCGAACGGCTCGCCCCCAGCTCCCTCTACGCCGCCGCCGCCATCCGCGAGGGCTGCCCCTTCGTCAATTTCACCCCCTCCGCCGGGCTGCGCACCCCGGCCCTCCAGACCGCCGTCGCGGGCTGCGGACTTCCTCACGCGGGCCGCGACGGCAAGACCGGCCAGACGCTGCTCCGCTCCGTACTCGCCCCGATGTTCGTGCAACGCGCCCTGCCTGTACGGGCCTGGTCGGGCACCAACCTGCTGGGCGTCGGGACGGGCGGCCGGGCAGGGCGAGCGGGAGATGGGTGGGGTGGCCCGGTGCGCGCGGGAGGTGGTTGGGGTCGCCCGG
>NZ_JBSGUP010001168.1:0-1028 GCF_053607985.1 Streptomyces sp. NPDC055078 | reverse complement strand
CACCGGGACGGCGGGCACAATCAGGGCTCGTCGGGGCTCGTCAGGGCTCGTGAGGTGCCGTCAGAGACCGTAAGGGACCGTAAGAGACGTCAGCGTCCGTAGCGGATCAGGGCGCGCACCATGCGGCAGGTCGTGTCGGACGGCGGATGCACCCCGATGCGGCCCGCCATCGTCCGTATCCTCCTGTTGTCCGCCGTCGACGGGTGGTAGACGCCGGAGTCGAGCAGGGCGATCGCGAGCCGCATCGCCTTCAGCCGACGGTTGTGCGTCACATACCATTCGCGCGGCTGTCCTGCGGGCAGCCGCTTCTTCTTCACCGGGGTGCACTCGGGGGCTGGCTCAGGCTTGATCGTCGGATTTTCCGGCTTCGTCATGAGTCTGGCTACGGCCATCGGCAACCTCCAGGCGCGGTGGCGGGACCATCCCGAACTACTGTCCATTCTACTTCCCCCCACTGACAATCACCCCTGGCCAAGCCGGGTTTGAGGGGTCGTGGGGATACATGTTCCCGGGCCTTCGCGCAGGTACGGTGACGGCATGGAGATCTGGATCAACCCCGCCTGTTCGAAGTGCCGCAGCGCCATCGATCTGCTGGACGCGGAAGGGGCCGCGTACACCGTTCGGCGCTATCTGGAGGATGTGCCGAGCGAGGACGAGATCCGGGAGGTCCTCGACCGGCTCGGGCTCGAACCATGGGACATCACCCGGACGCAGGAGGCCGCGGCGAAGGTCCTCGGGCTGAAGGAGTGGGCGCGGGAGGCGAGTTCGCGGAACCGGTGGATCGAGGCGCTGGCCCGGCATCCCAAGCTGATTCAGCGGCCGATCATCACGGCGGACGACGGTACGGCCGTCGTGGCGCGTACGGACGAGGCGGTACGGGAGGCCATCGGCCGCGGGTGAGGGATGCGGCCCCCCGACCGCGCGTGGGTGACAGCACGCGTAGGAGGGGCCCGAGCGGGCGGGACCCGGGCCGCGAACGGGCCGCGCGCCCGGGCCGGGGCACGGAACCCGGGGACACGGCCCGGCCC
>NZ_JBSGUP010001167.1:0-1036 GCF_053607985.1 Streptomyces sp. NPDC055078 | reverse complement strand
ATCGACGACGATCCGGGTGTGACTCCACACCTCGTACTGGCTCCGCGACATCCAGAAGGAGATGTCCTCCGGGACCCCCTCGACCCGGAGGTCCGCGAGGAGGATGTCCGACTGTCCCGTACGGAACTCTCCCCGGGGGTAGCACATGGGCGCACTGCCGTCGCAGCAGCCGCCCGACTGGTGGAACATCAGCGGACCGTGCGCGGCCCGCAGCCGGCGCAGCAGGTCGGCGGCGGCCGGGGTCAGTTCCACCCGCGGGGGCTCGGTCATCCCCGCAGCAGAGCACACCGGAGGTTGCAACCCCGTTGCGGCCGGGCCGGGATGCCGCCCGTGGCGGGATTCCGGCCCGCCGGAATGGTCACGGGGCCGGGGGTTGTTGCCCGGTGGAGGCCGTCCCGGGACGGCTGCCGAAAGGTCATGACGACGACAGGATGGATGCCAATGCCTCTTGAGGGCGAGTACGAGCCGAGCCCGGAGAAATGGGTACGCGACCAGGTGGAGCTGTATGAACGGTCCGGTGGCACCGAGGGCACGACGGTGCACGGGATGCCGGTCGTCGTGGTGACCAGCCGGGGCGCGAGCACCGGAAAGCTGCGCAAGAACCCGCTGATGCGCGTGGCGCACGAGGGCCGGTACGCGGCGGTCGGATCGATCGGCGGGGCGCCCAAGGACCCGGTGTGGGTGCGCAATCTGCACGCCGACCCCCGGGTGGAGGTCCAGGACGGCCCGGTCCGCCAGGACATGCGGGCCCGTGAGGTCACCGGCGACGAGAAGGCCGTGTGGTGGGCTCGGGCCGTCGAAGCCTTCCCGTACTACGCGGAGTACCAGAAGAAGACGGACCGTCAGATCCCCGTCTTCGTGCTGGATCCGGTGCCCGAGGGCCACTGAGGTACGACGCCGTGCCGCGTCGGTACGTGGACGGCCGGAGCGGTGCACTGGGGAGCTGAGGTCCGCCGGGCCCGGAGTCGCGCGTCACACCGGGGTCTCCGGCCCGGCCGCCGGCCGGGTGCACGGTCCGCGCCGAGTCCACCGGGGT
>NZ_JBSGUP010001166.1:0-1039 GCF_053607985.1 Streptomyces sp. NPDC055078 | reverse complement strand
GGCCCCGCCACCCGCTCGACCACGGCCCGACCAGCCCTGTTCGTACGACGGCACACCGCCGTCCCCGCCCGCCCGCGAATGTCGGCATCACGTCAGCGGCCGTCGCCCCGGCACGGAAGGGCGCCCGGTGCCCGGGGCGGCACCGCCGCGGGCCCGTCGGCTCCGTATGTGCGGGGACCGCAGGGAATGGGCCGAGGCGCGATCGGAGAGGCCGACAGCTGGGGATACTCAGGACATGTCTGCCGAGTACGCGACCTTCGGGCTGGCGCCGGCGATGCGAGCCGGGGGTGTCCTCGCGAATGGCGTAAGTCAGGCGCACCGGGACTTCATGGATTTCATCGTCGACGGACAGCCGCTGCTGTTCCAGCTCTGTGATCTCGACGCCGTGTCCCCTCTGGCCTCCGACGTACCCCCGGCCATACTGACGGCCGAGGTCCGCACCCTGCTGCTCGAAGCGCCCACCCCGCTCGGCGGCGGGCGCTGTGTGATCTATGCCTGTCCCGAGTGTGAATCGCTCGAATGCGGCGCGGTGACCGCCGTCATCGAGCGCGACGGCGACGACGTCATCTGGCGCGACTTCGCCTGGCAGACCTCCGAGCAGGCGGACCTCGACCTGAACGGCTACCACGGAATAGGGCCGTTCCGCTTCCAGGGCGATGCCTACCGCGCCGAGCTGGGACGGCTCATCGCCGCGGCCGAGGCCGCCGACGCGGCGGGCCCGCTGCGCCGTCGCGTCCTGCTGATCGGCGCCCGGGCCGCCGTCCTCGCCAGACTGGCCGCCGCACTGCGGACCATCGGTATCGGCGCGGACATCACCGCCGACGCCACCGACGTCCCCGCCGAAGAACTGCGCACCTACGGCGCGGTCGCCTTCGGGCCGGCCGTCGGCGCACCGGAGCGCGCCGCCGTGCGCGCCGCCTTCGACGCGGCGGGCACCGATGTGGCGTACGTCGACGGCCTCGCCCCGGTCGTGCCCGTCGTCGTCGCCCAGATCGAGGGCGCCCTCTACCGGGGCCCGCTGGAGCGCCGCAGGCTCACC
>NZ_JBSGUP010001165.1:0-1041 GCF_053607985.1 Streptomyces sp. NPDC055078 | reverse complement strand
GGGCTGATGTGCGCACCCATACCCCCAAGCCCCGGGGCCAGGCGTCCGTCCTCAAACTCCCCCAGACTCCGTCCGGGGGACCCCCAACAGGCTTGATATGCGCACCCGGGCAGGCAAAAACAGCCCCGCCGGCGATTGAGGCGCTGGGGGTACCTCCACGCCGCAGGGCGTAGGGGGCGGTCCGGGGCAGAGCCTCGGCCGACGGCGCGGGCCCTCCGGCGAACCGGTCCGCCCTCAAACGCCGGACGGGCTGCATTTCCTGACCCGGTCCGAATGCGGTCAGCGGGCAGGGGGCCGAGCGTCCGCCCTCAAACGCCGGACAGGCTACATTTCCTGACCCGGTCCGAATGCGGTCAGCGGGCAGGGGGCCGAGCGTCCGCCCTCAAACGCCGGACAGGCTGAGCATGCGCACCCATGCCCGGGGCGCCCGGGGGGTCACCCGTTTGGCCTACAGCGGTCGCGTACTCCCAACGGCCCAATGACGATGAGTTCGCGTGGACCGTCAGCGGCTTCACCGTAAGTAACACCACCAAGTGGCACCGCCAAGCCGCTTCGAGGAGGCACGATCATCATGACCACCGCAAGGGACATCATGCACAGCGGGGCACAGTGGATACCCGCGCACGAGACGCTCGACAGGGCGGCGCAGTTGATGCGCGATCTGAATGTGGGCGCGCTGCCCATCGCCGACTCCGAGGAACGGCTCTGCGGCATACTCACCGACCGCGACATCGTGGTGGGCTGTGTGGCCATGGGGCGCGACCCGGCGAAGGTCACCGCGGGTGACATGGCCAAGGGGACCCCGCGCTGGATCGACGCGGGCTCGGACGTCGAAGCGGTGCTTGAGGAGATGCAGGGGCACCAGATCCGGCGGTTGCCCGTGATCGACAACAAGCGGCTGGTCGGGATGATCAGCGAGGCGGATCTCGCCCAGCACCTGTCCGACGAGCAGCTCGCGGGCTGGATGGAACAGGTCTACGCGACCCGCTGACCGGCCGGGCCGCCAGGGGGGCCCGGGCGGCCCGCCCCGCTGTCGAGGAC
>NZ_JBSGUP010001164.1:0-1045 GCF_053607985.1 Streptomyces sp. NPDC055078 | reverse complement strand
CCAGGGAACGGTGGGCCCGGATGTCGAAGTCGCCCCGGACTTCCTGGAGGACCTCATGGGCGCTGAGATAGCGGCCGGCCTTCACATCGATGCACGCGCGGGCGAGTTGGTGGTCGTCGGCCGCCGGATGCCAGACGTACTGCCCATCGAACGAGCCAGCAGGCACGATCCCCTCCCCCTTCCCCCGGACGACAGCATCCACGCACTTTCCGGCCAGGCCGACCCTTGCGGGTTCTCCATGGATCACCGACAGCGGGACCACACCCTACTCACGATCAAGTGAGAGAGAAAACACTCGTCCGGGGAACTGTCAGGAACTGTTCCCAGCATTATTGGGCCGCGCCCGGAGAACTCAACGAGAGCTGGCATATGCCATCACCACAGGGCCGTTCGTGTTTTCCGCGGCCCTCCGGAACCACCGTCACAGGGGAGAAAGATGGCCGGGATCCATCGGTCACGAATGGATGAATGGTCTCGTTGAAACCTTCACCACCCCCGGTCGGGTGAACCGTATACGGAAATCACGGGGCGCTCACCCGTTCGCATAGGTGTCCGACACCTCCGCCGGACATGCTCGTTGGGGCGTGCATGATCACTGCAAGACGCATCGCGACCCTTTCCTCCGTCTCCGTCGCCGCCGTCCTCACGGCCGCTGTGATGTCCGGCGCCGCACAGGCGCGATTCGGCCCCGACTCGGTCACCATCGACCCGACCGGGCGGATCGCGAAGAACGGCGTCATCACGCTCAGCGGCTCCTACCGGTGCTCGTCGCCCGGCTCCGGTCCCGTACTCATCGGCGCCAGGGCGGTCCAGGGCGACGCCCGCGCCGATGCCGACGGCGCCGTGGCGAGGTGCGACGGCCGGGTGCACACCTGGCGCGAAAGCGGTCGTGGGAAGGGCACATTCGTCGTGGGAGGGGCGCGCGGCGAGGCGACCCTGCTCCGGCTGGACACCTCGCGCAGCTTCGTCCCGCTCCCGGTCATCCTCGGCTCCGACCGCACCGAGCTGAAGCTGCGGCGGAACTGACGTCCCGTCGGCCCGGTGT
>NZ_JBSGUP010001163.1:0-1050 GCF_053607985.1 Streptomyces sp. NPDC055078 | reverse complement strand
CCCGGACATTCTCCCGGGAAACGAGAACGCTCCGCGCCCCGGTCCCGTCGAGGCCCTCGGCGCCCGGCTCGCCGCCGCCGACGCCTTTATCGTCGTCACCCCCGTCGACAACCGCGGCTACCCGGCCTCACTCAAGACGGCGATCGACTGGTTCTTCGACGAATGGAGCGCCAAGCCGGTCGGCTTCGTCTCGTACGGTGGCATGGGCGGAGGTCTGCACGCGGTGGAGCAACTGCGCCAGGTCTTCGACGAGGTGCACGCCGCCACGATCCGCAACACCATCTGCTTCACCGACGTCTGGGAGAAGTTCGACAACCGGGGCGAGCCGGTCGAGGAGTCGGCGGCCCACACCGCGGCCAAGCGGTTCCTCGACCAGCTCCTGTGGTGGGGCGAAACGCTGCGGCAGGGGCGGAGTCAGCGCCCGTACCCGACCTGACGCACACCGGCGACGCCCCGGCTCCCGGAAGAGGCGGCACGCCCTTCCCGGTCACTCGCGCTGGGGTCGCGCGGCCGGGTGAGCGGCGGCGCCGACACCGCTCGCCCGGCTGCGGGCGGGAGCGCCCTCGCGGGCCCCCGAAGAAGTCTCAGAAAATTTCTGAGGTTCTCCGCCGAGTGGTGTCGAGAACCCGTTCGCGGCTCCGACGTCTCCTGTGAAAGTCGCCCCGCGAGGGGGTGACACCCACAGCGGAGGAAACGACATCATGAAGTACCTGGTGATGGTCCAGAGCGCACAGGCCGACTACGACGCCATGAGCGGCAAGGGGTCCTCCCACAGCCCGGCCTGGAACGAGAGCGACCTTCAGGCGATGTTCAGCCACATGGGCGCCATCAGCAACGACCTCGCCGAATCCGGCGAACTGGTCGAAGCACAGGGGCTCACCGAACCCGCCGCCACCCGCACCGTCACCGCGGGGTCGGACGGCCGGCCCGTCGTCACCGACAACCCCTACAGTGCGACCGGGGAAGTCATCGCCGGCTACTGGGTCCTCGACTGCGAGAGCCTGGATCGGGTCACCGAGGTCGCCGCCCGTATCGCCCAGTGCCCTGTTC
>NZ_JBSGUP010001162.1:0-1052 GCF_053607985.1 Streptomyces sp. NPDC055078 | reverse complement strand
GCGTGGGCGTGGCCGGGGCCGTTCCCCGGGCAGGCGCCGATGACCGGCGCCCCCCGCGAGCTGCTGCTCAGCCGTATCCGTGATGTGCCGGACTATCCGCAGCCGGGTGTGATCTTCAAGGACATCACGCCCCTGCTCGCGGACCCGCGGGCCTTCACGGTGCTGACGGAGGCGCTCGCCGAGCTGGCCGCGCGGCACGGGGCCACGAAGATCGTCGGCCTGGAGGCGCGCGGGTTCATCCTGGGCGCCCCCGTCGCGGTGCGCGCGGGCCTCGGCTTCATCCCCGTACGCAAGGCGGGCAAGCTCCCCGGAGCGACGCTGTCGCAGGCGTACGACCTGGAGTACGGCACCGCCGAGATCGAGGTGCACGCCGAGGATCTGCGGGCGGGCGACCGGGTCATGGTCGTCGACGACGTCCTCGCCACCGGTGGTACCGCCGGAGCGGCGCTGGAGCTGATCCGCCGCGCCGGTGCCCAGGTCGCGGGCATCGCGGTCCTGATGGAGCTGGGTTTCCTCGGCGGGCGCACCCGGCTGGAATCCGCCCTGCGAGGGGCTCCGCTGGAGGCGCTGCTCACCCTCTGAACCCGCGGTTTCACGGCCGGCACCACAGGCCCCTGGGCGTCTCGGGAATTCCCGGACCCCAGGGGTCTGTTTCAGCCTCTGGAGCACCAGGACAGAGAGGTCGATACGATGGCCTCTCCGGACCTGCCCGGGGGACCCGGAACCGCACGAGGAGCGCTCTTGCCAGACGAGGCCCGTCCCGCCACCGCCGCGCAGCCCGCCCAGCAGCCCGATCAGGCCGCGGCGGCCACTGTCACGCCCGGGAAGAAGCCGGCCGACAAGCCCCAGCCGGCGGCGCCCGAGCGGGCGAACGGCGCGGCCCCGGCCTCAGCGCTCAAACCAGCCGCCCCCGCGCCCGGCACCCGGCCCGCCTCCGCGCCCGGCACCACGCCCGCGCCCTTGGTCCACTGTCCGGACCAGCTCTGGAAGAGGCCGGAGGAGATCGCCGGGCCGACGTGCGCCACGCGCACGTCCTGGAAGGAGCCCAGGCC
>NZ_JBSGUP010001161.1:0-1055 GCF_053607985.1 Streptomyces sp. NPDC055078 | reverse complement strand
GTCGCGGAGAGGGAGAAGGACAGGCGCGATGCCCACCGCCGTCCGGCACCCGAACCGGATCCCCGGTCACTGACGGTCGAAGCCCTGGCGGAGAAACTGCGCCCGAGGCGGCTCGTCGGCGCTTATGAATACCGGCTTGAGGAACCGGACTACGAGGTCGCGGAGAAGATCCTCGCCATGGAGGCCGCTCCGTACACAGAAGCCTTCAAGACACCGGAGGCCCGGTTCATCATCGGGACCGACGACCGGGTCCGCGTCAACACGACGAACCTCTACCCGGGCAGCCTCAACGCGCATCTGGCGCCGCAGAACTGCACGGCCACGATGATCGGGCCGAGCACGGCGCTGTGCGCCGCCCACTGCTTCTACCAGAACGGCTGGATCACATCGAACAGCATCACCTTCGGCGCGAACACCTCGGCGCCGACCTCTCCTTTCGGGAGTTTCCTCGCCGACAGCCTCACGCTCCCGGGGGCCTGGAACATCAACGAATGGGACTGGGATTTCGCCGTACTGGAATTCAGCCCGTCACGGCCTGACATAGGACGCCAGACCGGCTGGTTCGGAACCGCCCAGAACTTCAACGGGCGCCATTCGATGATCGGGTACCCGGTGGACAAGCCCATTCCGTCCTCCTGGATCAAGGCCGGGAACTTCACGGCCTCGCCCGGAAGTCGTTACGAGCACAATATCGACGCCGTTCCCGGGGACAGCGGTGCCGGCACCTACCATGACACCGACGACCGCGTAGCGGGAATTCAGTCGACGCAGTGGACCAATCCGTCCCGTACCTGGAACGAAGTCAGGCGGTGGGACTCGACCACCTACAACTTCTTCCACACCTACGGGAACTGGCCGAGGGCCTGAGACAACCCGGTCAGGGCGAAGCCCTGACCGCGGGCAAAGCCCTGACCGCGCGAAGCCCGCGAGGCACGGAGATCAGGGGCGCCGGACGTACGGCGCGGATCAGGGGCGGAGGATCCGGAGCAGGCGGGTCACCTCGGTGGCGACGGCCTGGCGGGCCGGCGCGACGTCCGGGCGCGGGTCGGCGGCCT
>NZ_JBSGUP010001160.1:0-1080 GCF_053607985.1 Streptomyces sp. NPDC055078 | reverse complement strand
CCCCGGGAGCCGCCCGCACACGTGTGCACGGCCGGTCGTGGGGCACATATCCCCGGGACGGGGGCGGCGCGGGGAAGTTCACCCGCCCGTGCACGAGGGCTGCGGCCAGGGACCTGGTAAGCCGTAAGGTTGGTGCGTACGAAAGGGAACTTCGGAAGGAGGCACTGGGTGATCGAGCTCGAGGGGGTACCCGAGCTGATCGACCCGGTCATGGTGGCCGCGTTCGAGGGCTGGAACGACGCCGGTGACGCCGCCTCCACAGCGGTCGCGCACCTGGACCGGGAGTGGAAGGGCGAGGTGTTCGCGGCGCTCGACGCCGAGGACTACTACGACTTCCAGGTCAACCGGCCCACGGTGTGGCTGGACGGCGGAGTACGGAAGATCACCTGGCCCACGACCCGGCTCTCGGTGGTCCGCGTCGGCGGGGAGAAACCGCGCGATCTGGTGCTGGTGCGCGGCATCGAGCCGTCCATGCGCTGGCGCTCGTTCTGCAACGAGATCCTGGGCTTCGCCCATGAGCTGGGAGTGGAGATGGTGGTGATCCTGGGCGCGCTGCTCGGGGACACGCCGCACACCCGGCCGGTGCCGGTCAGCGGGATCACCTCGGACCCGGATCTGGCCAGGACGATGGATCTGGAGGAGACGCGCTACGAGGGGCCGACCGGGATCGTCGGCATCCTCCAGGAGGCGTGCACGCACGCAGGCGTGCCCGCGGTGAGCCTGTGGGCGGCGGTGCCGCACTATGTGTCGCAGCCGCCGAATCCCAAGGCGACGCTGGCGCTGCTCAACCGGCTGGAGGACCTGATCGGTCTGCGCATTCCGCTGGGCGAACTGCCGGAGGACGCGCGGGCGTGGCAGCTCGGGGTCGATCAACTGGCCGCCGAGGACACCGAGGTGGCGGAGTACGTCCAGACCCTGGAGGAGGCGCGGGACACCGCGGAGCTTCCCGAGGCGTCGGGCGAGGCCATCGCCCGTGAGTTCGAACGGTATCTGCGGCGGCGCGACGGCGGACCCGGTGGGCCCGGTGGCGGGCCCGGCGGCCCCGGGCTGGCGACCGAGGGCGGGGACGCCGCCTACTGG
>NZ_JBSGUP010001159.1:0-1087 GCF_053607985.1 Streptomyces sp. NPDC055078 | reverse complement strand
TCCCGCCCCTGTATCCCGCCTCCGTATCCCGCCCCCGTATCCGGCCCGTATCCGTTCCGTCCGACTGCGCGGCCGAGCCGACTGCGCGGCCGAGCCGACTGCGCCGCCCGGTGCCGACGTCAGGCGTCCGCGATCGCGGACGCTTCATCCCTTCGGGAAAGGACCGCCAGTTGACCATGTCGGAGGCCGTCGAGGGCCGAGAGGCGCTCGCACTTCTGGAACGGACCCGCGATGTCGTCGATCCTCAGCTGAGAGCGACCGTCGAGTCCCTGCCCGCGTCCATACGCCGGGTCGCGATGTACCACTTCGGCTGGGAGCACGCGGACGGCACCTCGGCCGAGGGCTCCGGGGGCAAGGCCATCAGGCCCGCGCTCGTCCTGGCCTCGGCGCGGGCGCTCGGCGGGGACCCCAGGGAGGGGGTGCGGGCTGCGGTCGCCGTGGAGCTGGCGCACAACTTCACCCTGCTGCACGACGATGTCATCGACGAGGACCCCACCCGGCGGCACCGCCCCACCGCCTGGACCGTCTTCGGCACCGCCGACGCCATCATCTCGGGCGATGCGCTGCTGGCGCTCGCGCTGCGGCTGTTCGCCGAGGACGGCCACCCCGCGTCGGCGGCGGCGTCCGAGCGGCTCGCGGCCTGTGTGATCGAGCTGTGTGCCGGACAGCAGGCGGACTGCGCGTTCGAGGAGCGTCCGCCGGACGCCGTCTCCCTCGACGAGTGCCTGGCCATGGCGATGGCGAAGACCGGGGCGCTGCTGGGCTGCGCCTGTGCGCTGGGCGCGCTCTACGCGGGTGCGGGCCCGGAGGAGACCGCGGCCATGGACGCCTTCGGCCGGGAGGCCGGACTCGCGTTCCAGCTCATCGACGATCTGATCGGCATCTGGGGCGACCCGGGGCGTACGGGCAAGCCCGCCGGGGCCGATCTCGCCGCGCACAAGAAGTCGCTGCCGGTGGTGGCGGCCCTCACCTCCGGGACACCGGCCGGCGCGGAGCTGGCGGAGCTGTATCGCGGGCCCATGACCGGGGCGGCCGTACGCAGGGCCGCCGAGGCGGTGGACCGGGCGGGCGGCCGGGACTGGGCGCA
>NZ_JBSGUP010001158.1:0-1088 GCF_053607985.1 Streptomyces sp. NPDC055078 | reverse complement strand
CCGAAATCATCCAAGTGGCGCGCGATGGTCAACTTGTCCGCCACCGTGAGATTGATGCCCTCCCGCTGCGCACCGTCACGGAGAGTCGTATCGAACACATGAAAGCTGTCGTGTGTCATGGCGAGTGTTTCCTGTCCAGGTCTGCCGGGGGCCGGGTAAGGCCGCTTGTGTCGGGGCCGCTGATGGCGAAAACAAAAAGACCCCTCGCGGAATGCGAGAGGTCTGCGTGCGGGCGGCGAGCCGCCTGGGAGGGATCGCCCCCAGGCTATCTCGGTGCCGGCACGCCGGCGCGAATAATGAACTGGCGCTGCATGGCGGGGATTCTCACACGGGCGGGCCGCCGCCGGAAAGCCCATCTCACCCTTCGGACACGCCGTCCGGTCGCGGACCGCGCCGCCCCCGGACGGCCACCTCACATCGCCACCGGTGCCCGGTGGCTCAGTCCTCCAGTACGGCCATGGCCGCGTTGTGGCCGGGGATCCCGCTCACCCCGCCGCCCCGTACCGCGCCGGCGCCGCAGAGCAGCACGTTGCGGTGCGAGGTCTCGACGCCCCAGCGACCGGTGCCCCTGGACTCGTCGGCGAACGGGAAGGCCAGCGACCGGTGGAAGATGTTTCCCCGGGGCAGGCGCAACTCCCGCTCCAGGTCCAGCGGGGTCTTGGCCTCGATGCACGGCCTGCCGTCGCGGTCGAGCGCCAGGCAGTCGGCGATCGGCTCGTCCAGCAGTGCGTCGAGTTGGGCGAGCGCCCCTTTGAGCAGGGTCTCGCGCTTCGCGTCGTTGCCCTCCGCGAAGAGCCTCGCGGGCGTTTGGAGTACGAACATCGTCAGCGTCTGACAGCCGCGCTCGACCAGTTCCGGGGAGAGGACGGTCGGGTCGGTGAGCGAGTGGCAGTAGATCTCCGACGGCGGCGCGGACGGCAGCGTGCCCGCCTCGGCCTCCCGGTAGGCCGCCTCCAGCTGTCCGTAGCCCTCGGCGATGTGAAAGGTGCCGGAGAACGCCTCGCGCGGGTCGACGGAGGTGTCGCGCAGCCGCGGCAGGCGGCGCAGCAGCATGTTCACCTTGAGCTGGGCCCCCTCGGCCCGCTTCG
>NZ_JBSGUP010001157.1:0-1095 GCF_053607985.1 Streptomyces sp. NPDC055078 | reverse complement strand
GTGGGGAACCGGTCCGCACCGGTTCCCCACGGCCCGCACCGGTTCCGGCAACGATCCGCACCGGTTCCGCCAACGGAAGCGGAAACGGCGGGCGGTTTCCCGCCGAAGCACCGTCAGGTTCCCGCCGAAGTACGGGAGCGCCCGGCCGGAGGACAAGGCAACCGGATGCCCGGCGAACCGGGCGGAGCCGTCGTCATCGGCCGCGGGGATGCGCGGGGGCCCATGACCGCGGCGGGTGATCTCACTCCCGTACGGGGTGATCTACGACTCGCGGCGGACCCGGACCGTCCCGCTCGGCGGACACCCGGCACGCTCCAAGACGGCATTCCCCGGGCTTTGAGCCGGAGCGTCGCGACCACCCCTGCGCGGGCATCGCACCTGCTCAGCGCCATGATCACAGAACGCGCCCAGGTCTTTTCGTCCGCGTTTGCGGGCCAGACAGTCCGTGTCTACGGTCCTCCAGTTGCCTACATGTGACGCACAAGACCTTCACAAAGAGACCTAGATCACAGATATTGAGGGGTAACCATTGAGGCTCTCCATGAGTCTAAATGGACGATGCCAGGAACGTCTTGGGGGACGTTCCGGGGATGTCTTGGGGGACATCCCGGGCAAGCGTTGGCCGGGGCACGTGCCCGGGGAGCTTTGAGCGGCCCTCCCGTGCGTACGTACCCCGGCAGACCGCGTAAGGAGCTTTTGCGCACAGCAGACACCCGGCCGGATCCCGTGGGGGGAATCCGCTCCGGGGATATGGGAAGCGCCCCGCTCGTCGACCCGTGGGGGGATCGGCGGCGGGGCGCTTTCGTTCGCGGGGGCTCGTGTGGACCCGCCCGTGCCGTTGGACCCGCCCGCCCCGCCCGCCCCGTCCGCTGTGAGCCGTCTGCGCGCCTTCTCCGGGCCGAACGGAGTCGGACACGGGGCGATGGGAGGTCGGAGTGCGGCTGGGCGCTGATGGGCGCCCTCAGGGCCTTCGGCAGTCGTCCGCAGGGGCCAGGCCGGGCGGCAGGCAGGCACCCGGGCCGGGCGGCAGCACGGCGAAGGGCCCGCGGACACGCCCCTCGGGCCGTGCGGGGCGCGGGCGCGGGACGTCGCGCG
>NZ_JBSGUP010001156.1:0-1097 GCF_053607985.1 Streptomyces sp. NPDC055078 | reverse complement strand
CCGGATTCATGCCTGGGCCGGGCCTGTCGCGTCCGGGTGGGGCGACAGGCGAGGAGACCGTGGCCAGATCGGCACTACCCACCCATTGTTACTTAATCTAATTTCAGCTAAATTTTTGACTATGCCGGCAATCACCGTCGGCACGGTCCAAAAGGCGGGTGATGTTGGTGCTCAACACGATCGTCAGAACGGGCCAGGTGCTCGAACTCTTCAGCACGGAACGCCCCGAGTGGGGTGTCACGGAGATCGCGCAGACGCTGGGCCTGCCCAAGTCCAACGCGCATGAACTCGTTTCGAGCCTGGCCTCGATCGATCTCCTGCGGCGCACCGGGCGCTCCCGGTACCGACTGGGCTGGCGGATCATGTCCATGGCCAACAGCGTCGTCGAAGCCGGGATCCTGCGCAGACACGCCCTCTCCGTGATGGAGAGGCTCTCGCAGCAGACCGGAGAGAGCAGCCATCTGGCGATCTGGGACGGCCGCCGGCTGATGTTCCTCGCACGTGTGGCGGCCCAGCGAGGCGGCCGACAGGGACATGCGGAGGCGGGCAGCTCGCTCCCCGCGCACTGCACGGCGTCCGGGAAGGTGCTGCTCGCCGATCTGCCCTGGCACGATGTCGTCAACAGGGTGTCGCGGGAGGAGTTCACCGCCCGTACCCCCTCGACGATCACCGACTTCGTCACGCTGCGCTGCCAGCTCCAGGAGATCGCCGGGCGGCGGGTCGGCTACAACGTCGAGGAGGCCGACCTCGGATTCTGCGGTATCGCGACCCCGGTCGTCGGCGTGGACGGTCACGCCATCGCCGCGCTGGGCGTGTCGATGACGACCGAGCGTTTCGCGGCATTCCGCGAGAAGTACGAGCCACTGCTGGTGCGGCTGGGTATGGAAATGTCCGCCAAGGTCTCCGCGGAGAGCGCCGGAGGTCCGGCACCCGGATCCGCACCCCAGATCCTGTCCACCCTGAACCTCTGAGCCGCCGGTCCCCCGCAACTCTGTACATCCACGCTTCCGGCCCCGGGCCTCTCCCGGGCGGGCGGTCGCCGAACCGCTCCCGCGCCCGGAGTCCGCCGCCGGGCCCGCCCTCCGGTGCGTCGAACT
>NZ_JBSGUP010001155.1:0-1112 GCF_053607985.1 Streptomyces sp. NPDC055078 | reverse complement strand
GCGCGGGCCCTCCCGGGGCTCCGCCCCGAACCTCCCCCTACGCCCTGCGGCGTGGGGGGACCCCCAGCGCCTCAAACGCCGGCGAGGCTGAATTACCCGGGTACGCAAAATCAGCCCGTCCGGCGATTGAGGACACGCCCGCAGGGCGTGCGCGGCAGCCGATGTCGCGGCAAGGGGCGTAGGAGCCCGGCCCCGGCGGGAGGCGACACGCACCGGCGCAACCAGGACACTCCGTACGCGACAGCGAGGCCACACGCAGAAGAGTCTCTGGCATATGCCGGTGCGCAAGATACCCCGTCCCACCCCACCGTGTCCCCATTTTCCCCACACTCGGGAACAGACTCGTTACTGCGGGTAAAGATGGAGGGCATGAGTGCCTGGCCGCGAGACACGGACAACGACCACCCGACCGACCTCCTCGCCCTGCTGCGGGACGCCCTGCGGAAGGACGCCCCACCACGGGACGAGAGCCGTCACCACGCGGCCCGGGTCACCGTGACCGGCGCCCAG
The DNA here is from genome assembly GCF_053607985.1 of Streptomyces sp. NPDC055078. Taxonomy (NCBI): domain Bacteria; kingdom Bacillati; phylum Actinomycetota; class Actinomycetes; order Kitasatosporales; family Streptomycetaceae; genus Streptomyces; species Streptomyces sp. NPDC055078. Next base: position 602 of record NZ_JBSGUP010001155.1, on the reverse strand, counting down.
TGGCTCGCCTCTGCAGGAACGTATCCTCACTCATTGCTCACTCAGTGGGAGAGCCGGCCGGCCGCGCCCGCCGTGCTCCCCTGCGGCTCGGTCTTCGACGTCGTCAACGTCCCCGCGATGTTCGGCCGCCATATGCTCGACCGGCTCTGGGACGAGGGGCCGGGCTCCGGGCCCGTGGCCGTGCACCGGGGGCGGATGCTGCTCTTCGCCGCGCCCGGCACCGCCGCACGGCTGCCCGCGCTGCTGGCGTGGGAGGAGTGGGGCGGATCCGTACCGCCCCCGCTGTGCCACGGCAACGGTGACGCGGTGACCGTTCCGCCGCTGACCACGGGCTCGCACCCCGCTCCCGGCACCCGCTGGCTGGTGGCCCCGGACACCCGGCATCCCTGGCTCCCGGGGCCCGAGGTCATGCTGTGGGCATGCGTCCGGGCGGCCCGTACCACTGCCCCGCCGGAGGTCCGTATATCGATTTTTCCCCGCGCCGATCAGGGTGCTAAGGTCTACGACGTCAGCAGGCGCCGCTAGCTCAGTTGGTTAGAGCAGCTGACTCTTAATCAGCGGGTCCGGGGTTCGAGTCCCTGGCGGCGCACGCGAAACCGAGG
>NZ_JBSGUP010001154.1:0-1122 GCF_053607985.1 Streptomyces sp. NPDC055078 | reverse complement strand
CGCCGGGGCGGCCACCCCGGCCGCCCCCGCCGAGGGCACCGTCCACGGCCTGAACGCCGAGGGCGCGATCCCCGGGAGCTTCGTCGTCATGCTCGACCAGCAGACGGACAAGCGGAGCCTGGCGAAGAAGTACGGCGGCAAGGTGAGCCGTACCTACGACTCGGCCGTCAACGGCTTCACCACCACCGGCCTGACCCCCACTCAGGCCAAGCGGCTGGCCGCCCACCCGGCCGTCGCCCACGTCGTCCAGAACAAGACGTTCCGGATCAACGCGGTCCAGACGAACCCGCCGTCCTGGGGGCTCGACCGGATCGACCAGACCGCCACCAAGGGGGACGCCCGGTACAACTACCCGAGCGGCGGAGGGCTGGGCGTCACCGCGTACGTCATCGACACGGGCGTCCGCGTCAGCCACCCGGACTTCGGCGGACGCGCCTCCCACGGGTTCGACGCGATCGGCAAGGACCTGGTCGCCAACGACGAGAACGGCCATGGCACCCATGTCGCGGCCACCATCGCCGGTACGCGGTACGGCGTCGCCAAGAAGGCGAAGATCGTCGCCGTCCGGGTACTGGACGCCCAGGGGAGCGGCACCACCGAGCAGGTCGTCGCGGGAATCGACTGGGTCACCAAGAACCGCAAGGGCCCGGCGGTCGCCAATATGAGCCTGGGCGGCGACGCGGACATCGCGCTCGACAGGGCCGTGCGCAAGGCCATCGCCTCCGGGGTCACCTTCGGTGTCGCCGCCGGAAACGAGTCGTCCGACGCCGGACTCGTCTCCCCGGCCCGGGTGAAGGAAGCCATCACCGTGGCCTCCTCCACCCAGAAGGACGCCCAATCCGGGTTCTCCAACTTCGGCCGCTCGGTGGACCTCTACGCCCCCGGCTCGGCGATCACCTCCGCCTGGAACGACGGCCGGACGAAGACGATCTCCGGCACCTCCATGGCGTCCCCCCATGTCGTCGGCGCGGCGGCCGTCTATCTCGCGGGCCACCCGGGAGCCACCCCGGCGCAGATCTCCCGCGCCCTGGTGGCAGGTGCCACCCCCAACAAGATCACCAACCCCGGCCGGAACACGGTCAACAAGCTGCTGAGGCTCGTCCCGTAGCGGACCCCCTGAAC
>NZ_JBSGUP010001153.1:0-1133 GCF_053607985.1 Streptomyces sp. NPDC055078 | reverse complement strand
CCCGGGACGTTCCCCCGGCGCCCGGGTGCGCGGAGCCCCGCCCCACGACCATCGGAGCACCCGAGTTGAGCTACTTCCTCGCCCCCGACGCCGCCCGCACCGCCGCCCGTGGCCTGGCCCTCTCGTACCCGGACGTCCGGCTGTCCGAGGACCCCCTCTATCTCTGGTCGGCTGGCCGGCACCCCGCGCGGCGGGTCGCCCTCGTCTCCGGCGGCGGCTCCGGCCACGACCTTCTGCACACCGGACTCCTCGGTCCCGGCGGGCTGGACGCGGTCGTACCGGGCGAGACCTCCGCGTCGCCCACCGCCCGGCAGATCGTCGCGGCATCCCGGACCGCCGCGCGCGACACCCGGGCCGTACTGCACATCGTCAGGAACCAGCCGGGCGACCGCCTCGCCTTCACGCGCGCGGCGGAGCGGCTCCACGGCGAGCACCACCAGGTCGCCCATGTGGTCGTCGGCGACGACGCGCCGACCGGCGGCCACCGGGCCGGCGGGGCGGTCACGGCCCACACCGTGATCGTGGAGAAGATCCTCGGGGCCGCCGCGGACCGCGGTCTGGGACTGGACCAGCTCACCGCTCTCGGCTACCAGGTCGCGGCCGGTTCCCGCAGTGCCACCGGCACGGGCGACCGGGTGCCCGGCCCGGCCCAGGGCCGCCGGGGTCATGGGCGCGGCGCCCCGTGCGGGCGGTCCGCGAGGGGCGTCGAGGAACTGGTGGGGCTCCTGCTCGACGAACTGCTCGACCAACTGCCCGCCGACGAGTCCCCCGGCGGCGGCGACGGGATGCTCCTGCTCGTCAACGGACTCGGCGCCACCGGTGACCCGGACTTACGCCTCATCGGCCGGCTCGCCCACGCCCGGCTCACCGACCGCGGCATCACCGTCTCCGCCCTCGCCACGGACACCTCTTCCCCGGCCCTGAACACAGAGGGCTTCACGCTCACCCTCACCTCCCTGGCCACCGGCTGGCTCGACCTCTGGTACGCACCCACGCGGACACCCCTGCGCCTGCCGGGCCCCGCCGCCCTCCCCCACCCCTCGACGATCACCCCGGCGGCGTCCGCTCCCGCTCCCTCCTCTGCCCCTGCCGCTGTCTCCAGGCCCGGAGCCGGTCCCGGAGCCAGGCCCGGG
>NZ_JBSGUP010001152.1:0-1133 GCF_053607985.1 Streptomyces sp. NPDC055078 | reverse complement strand
CGGCCGAGGAAGTCGATGAGCCCGTCGCTGCGTCGGCGTGCGAGGTCTCCGGTGCGGTACATGCGGGTGCCCGGATCGCCGAAAGGATCGGCGACGAACCGCTCGGCCGTGAGCGAGAAACGTCCCAGATAGCCGCGCGCGTTCTGCGGCCCCGACAGATACAGCTCACCCGGCACACCGGGCGGTACCGGCCGCATTCTCGCGTCAAGGATGTGGGCGCGGGTGTTGTCGAGTGGGCGGCCGATGGTGGGTGTGGGGGAGTCGGTGGTACGGGCGATGAGGGCGTCGACGGTGAACTCGGTGGGGCCGTAGTAGTTGACCACCTCGACGTCCGGGATGCCCCGGAGTTCGTCCCACAGCGAGGGTGGTACGGCCTCTCCGCCGAGGAGGAAGAGAGGCGGTCGCGAGGTCCCGGCCAGCAGTCCGGCATCCAGCAGTTGACGTCCGTACGACGGGGTCACGTCGAGTGTGTCGATGCGGGCGTCACGCACATAGGCGACGACGGCTTCGGCGTCGCGGCGTTCGTATTCGTCGAGGATGTGGAGTTCGTGTCCGGCGACCAGCCAGAGGAGTTGTTCCCAGGAGGAGTCGAAGGAGAACGACGCGGTGTGCAGGGCCCGGACCCTCCGTCCGAGCCGACCCGCTACGGGCTGGTACAGCTCGCGCTCATGGTCACGGTAGAGGTTGGTGAGTCCGCCGTGAGTGAGGACGACACCCTTCGGCCGACCCGTGGAACCCGACGTATAGATCACATACGCCGCACTCTCCGCGTGAGGCTCCACAGCGGGCCGCTCGGACGGGAACCGCCCCAGATCAACGGTGTCCAGCACCAGCCGGGGTGCACCCGCCAGCTCCTGGACCGTGGAAGTGGTGACCACACACACCGGTTGGGCGTCGGTGAGCATGAACTCCAGGCGTTCGGCGGGGTAGTCGAGGTCGAGGGGGAGGTAGGCGCCTCCGGCTTTGAGTACGGCGAGGGTGGCGACGACGGTTTCGGCGGACCGGGGGAGTGCCAGGGCGACGACGGTGTCCGGGCCCACGCCTTGGGCGATGAGGAGGTGGGCGAGCCGGTTGGAGCGGGTGTCCAGGTCGGCGAAGGTCAGGTGGTTGTGGCCCGCGACGATGGCGGTGGC
>NZ_JBSGUP010001151.1:0-1138 GCF_053607985.1 Streptomyces sp. NPDC055078 | reverse complement strand
GGGCCGGGGTCCCGCCGACGGCGGGACCTGCGTCCCTCGCGCTCGGGCATGGCGCGGGTCATGCTGGGCAGGGGATCGATCACACGGATCCCATCGCTCCAGAGAGGTGTGCACCATGTCCCGCACCGTCACTGTCGGACTCGACGGCTCCCGTGAGAGCCTGGCCGCCGCCGAATGGGCGGCCCGCGAAGCGAAGCTGCGCGGTCTGCCGCTGAAGGTGGTCAATGTCTGGGAGAAGGTGCCGCTGATCCAGGCGCCCTTCATGGGTGCCGAAACTCAGCAGCACTGGGCCGAGAGCTTTCCGGGGGAGGCGTCAGACGAGCTGCTCCGCCGCCACCCCGATCTGGACATCACGGTCGAACGGCTCACCGGCAGCCCCGGTGAGCTGCTGCCCGAGGCGGCCCGGGAGGCCGACCTGCTGGTCCTGGGGTCGCGGGGGCTGAGCGGGCTCGGCGGCTTTCTCGTCGGCTCGGTGGGGCAGGCCGTCGTGGCCCGCGCCGAGCGGCCGGTCGTCTTCGTCCGCGTCCCGGACGCCGAGGGCGGTGAACAGGCCGCTCCCGGGGACGAGGTGTCCCCGGACGGCCCGGTGGTGCTCGGCCTGGACGCCAACGCCCCCGACGACGCCCTGATCGAGTTCGCGTTCGAGGCGGCCGGTCGCCGCGGGGCGCCGCTGCGGGTCGTCCACGGCTGGAGTCTGCCGCCCTACTTCGCCTACGGGCTGCCCCCCGACCCCGAGCTGAACGCCCAGCTGGCCACCGCCGAGACCGCCACCCTCGCGGAGGTGCTGCGGCCGTGGCGGCAGAAGTACCCGTCCGTCGAGGTCGTGGAGGAGGCCCTGCCCGGCAAGGCGGTCGATCTGCTGGTGGCAGCCGCCGCGGAGGCTTCCCTGCTCGTCGTGGGCCGCCGTATGCGGCCATCCGCACCGTTCGGCGGACGCATCGGCTCGGTCGCCCACGCGGTACTGCACCACGCGACCGCGCCCGTCGCGGTGGTCCCGCACCCGTGACCCGGTCCGGGCCACGGCGACCGCCCGTCCCGCTCCGTTCTCGTGTGCCGCCGCAGGTTCGATGGCGCAGACCGTCATCTTTCGGTCACCTCCGGTGACGAACGGTAGTTTTCGCGGACGGAGGCGGCGGAG
>NZ_JBSGUP010001150.1:0-1142 GCF_053607985.1 Streptomyces sp. NPDC055078 | reverse complement strand
GTGATCGGCCGGGACTGGATGATCCAGACCCACCTGGACGGTGTCCCGGCTCCGGAGCACCTGGGGACGTATCCGCGCCCGGCGTGGCCGGTGTTCTTCCGGCAGATGGGCGCCATCGCCCGCTCCGTGCACGACGTGCGGGGCCCGCACTTCGGACCTGTCGGCGGCCCGGGGTACGGGACGTGGAGCGAGGCGGTGATCACGTCGCTGGAGGAGATCGCCGCCGACCTGGACGGGGCCGGCCTGGACGCGGCCGACGTACGGAAGGTCAACGCGGTGGCCGCGCACGAGCGAGCCGTGCTCGATGAGGTCACCGAACCACGGCTGCTGACCGGGGACCTGTGGACGGTCAACGTGATGCTCGACGCCGGGGCCGCGGAGCCCACGATCACCGGGGTGCTCGACCTGGACCGCACCTGGTTCGGGGACCCGGCCGCGGACTGGACGATCCGCATGGCGCTGGCGAAGCAGGACGAGCGTATGACGTTCTGGGAGACCTACGGGGAGCGAGACCGCTCTCCCGCCGCTGTATGGCGTTCGTTGGTCTACGAGGTCCGCCACCTCGGCGCCGTCCGTCTGGAGCGCCACCGGCTGGGCAGGACGGACGCGGTCCGCGAGAGCTACCGCGCGATGGCCGGTGTGCTCGCCGGTCTGACCTGACCGGGGCCTGTTCCCCGGGTGCGTCTAGGGTCCGCGACTTCGTTAGCAATGAAGGCGGCTCATGAGCAGCGGATGAGCAAATCCGCGATCCCGTTGACCATGGCTACGTCCAGTTGCGGCCTCCTCGGGTGGGGTCCAACACCTCCCGGTCTGACGTCAGATACGTCTGTGAGGACGTCCATTGTCAGTGCGGTGCACTTCACTGTCCGCCATGTATCTCACGCAAGCGACCGTCAACGACCTGCTGGCCGAACTCGGCTCGGGGGACGGCTACATGTACCTGCCCAGCGACCTGGAACCGCAGGACCTGACCGACCTGCTCGGCAGCAGGTACGGCGCCCCGCGCACCCTCGTCCTCGACGGCTTCACCGATCCGACGGTCGACGAGTCCAGGGGCGCGGCTCTCCTCGTCCCCTTCGAGGACCGAGGCGTGACGATACGGGCGTGGGCGTACGGGGATCAGTGGATCGGCACGGGTACGG
>NZ_JBSGUP010001149.1:0-1143 GCF_053607985.1 Streptomyces sp. NPDC055078 | reverse complement strand
CCTCGACTCCAACCCGACCAAACTCATCGAGATCGTCGAGATCGGCAAACAGCTCCTCATCACCCGGGGCGCCCTGACCACCTTCTCGATCGCCAACGACGTCGCGAAGTACTTCGCGATCATCCCCGCGATGTTCGCGGTCGCCTATCCGGGCCTGGACAAGCTGAACATCATGCGGCTGTCGTCGCCCGAGTCCGCGATCCTCGCCGCGGTGATCTTCAACGCGCTGATCATCATCGCGCTCGTCCCGCTCGCCCTCAAGGGCGTGCGCTACCGGCCGACCACCGCGGACCGGATGCTGCGGCGCAATCTGACCGTCTACGGCTTCGGCGGGCTCATCGCCCCGTTCATCGGCATCAAACTCATCGACCTGCTCATCTCCCTCATTCCTGGCATCGGGTGACGACCATGAACACCTCCGTACGCAATACGGGACGGCTGATCGCGGCGGCGCTGCGCGCCCTCCTCGTCCTGACCGTCGTCTGCGGCGTCGTCTATCCGCTCGCCGTGACCGGCGTCGCCCAGACCCTCTTCAACGACAAGGCCAACGGCTCGGAGATCGAGGCCGACGGCAAGGTCGTCGGCTCCTCCCTCATCGGCCAGACCTACAACCTGCCGAAGAAGGACCCCGACAATGCCGACGAGGCGGCCCGGCCGGACCTCAGGTGGTTCCAGCCACGGCCCTCCAACGGCCTCGGCAGCAACAGCGTCAACACCCAGTACTCGCTGATCCTCTCCGGAGCCACCAACCGCTCGGGGGACAACGCCGAGCTGATCCAGTGGGTGAAGGACGCCAAGGCGGCCGTCGTCAAGGACAACTCCACCGCCACCTACAAGGTCAAGCCGTCGGATGTGCCCGCCGAGGCCGTCACCTCCTCCGGCTCCGGCCTGGACCCCGACATCCCGCCCGCGTACGCGAAGCTCCAGATCCACCGGGTCGCCGAGCGCAACAACCTCGATGTCCAGCAGGTCGAGAAGCTGGTGAAGGACCACACCAGCGACCGCGTCCTCGGCTTCATCGGCGAACCCCGGGTCAATGTCCTCAAGCTCAACATCGCGCTCAAGGAGCTGACCGGGAACTGACGGCAGCGACGGTACGGGCATGTCCGGCCGTACTGGCGGCGCCGAACGGCGGGGCACCCG
>NZ_JBSGUP010001148.1:0-1150 GCF_053607985.1 Streptomyces sp. NPDC055078 | reverse complement strand
CACATGGGCCGCCCGGGTAGGAGAAGCGCTGTTCACCAGTGTGTGGATTCCCGGATTTTCATTTCGATCGGCAGTGCGCGTACGGTGCCCGGTTCCGCGTCCCCGGCCAGAATCTCGCAGAGCAGCCGGGTGCATTCCGCGCCCATGACATGCGGCTGGAGATCGATCGCGGTGATGGGCGGCTCCGCCATACGCATGGCGGAGCTGTCGACGCAGGAGGCGAGCAGCAGGTCCTCCCCCACGCGCCGGCCGGCCGCCCGGATCTCGGGCAGCACGGCCGCGGCGGCCCCGTCGGCGGCACACACGATGGCGTCGATCTCCGGGGTCCGTTCCAGCATCCGGCGGACCTCGGCCTGCAGGACCCGGGGCGGTGCCGCGAACGGGGCCTTGCCCGCGATGACGGGGATGCCGTTCTCGGCACACCAGCGGACGTGGGCGCCATGGAGTGTGGTGGCCCAGTCGGATGTGGTGTCGGACGCGAGGAACGCGGGGCGCCGGGCGCCCGCGTCCCGCAGATGGTCCAGCAGTTCCGTCGTCATCGCGTCGTGGTCGGACCGGATGACGCCCGTCGGCTGTGTGCCGCCCTCGTACCGCTCGGCCGTCACGACCGGCAGATTCGCGTTCATCAGCTGGTCCACGACCGGGTCGCCGGCCACCGGGTCGCACAGGACGAGCCCGTCCACCTGCGGGACCGCGCTGTGCTGGGGCAGCTGCCCGGAGGAGATGAGCGTGACGTTCAGTCCGGCGCGTGCGGCCTGTTTGGCCACGCCGAACACAAAGGCCATGTAGTACTCGGCGCTCGTCAGGAACTCCGGGATGTGCAGCGCGATGGTCTCCGTCACCGAGGTGCGCAGGGAACGCGCGGTGCGGTTGGGCGCGTACCCCAGCCGCCGGGCGGCCTCCAGCACCGCCTCGCGCGTCGCGCCCGAGACCCGGCCGCGCCCGCCGAGGGCGTCCGACGCGGTGGTCCTGGACACGGACGCGGCGCGAGCCACATCGGCGATGGTGGGGGGCGGGGGGACGGTGTCTCCGGTCTGCATGACCGGGATCCTAGAGCCCATCCGAACTCACCGCCCGCACACGGGAGATCCCGGCACGACGCGGATGGCTTTGAGCGCACCCGGTGCGGTCGGGGAGATCTCCACGAAGC
>NZ_JBSGUP010001147.1:0-1150 GCF_053607985.1 Streptomyces sp. NPDC055078 | reverse complement strand
GCCCGGGCCACCCCACGCGGGCTCGTGCGAGCCGTCGAACCTCGGTAGATTTCCTTCCGGATCCGCAACAACCCCGCGCGCGACTCCGCGCACGGAGGGGCACGGAGGGAGCCACGAGGGATGAGACACGGGGAGCGGACGGACACCCATGACTGAGGGACAACTGCTCGCCATCAGCGACCTGCACGTCTCCCATCCGGAGAACCGGAAGCTCACGGAGTCCTTGCGGCCCCGGTCGGATGACGACTGGCTGATCGTCGCGGGTGACATCGGTGAACGGTACGAGGACGTCCACTCGACCCTGGAACTGCTCGCCGCGCGGTTCGCGAAGGTGATCTGGTCGCCCGGGAACCATGAGCTGTGGACCCTGCCCGAGGACCCCTGCGAACTGCGCGGGCAGGCGCGGTATCTGCGGCTGGTCGAGACCTGCCGCGCCCTGGGCATCGCCACGCCCGAGGATCCTTACCCGGTGTGGGAGGACGAGGACGGGCCGGTGGCCGTCGCGCCCCTGTTCACCCTCTACGACTACTCGTTCCGGGTCCCCGGCGCGGACACCAAGGAGGAGTCGCTGCGCCGCGCCCACGAGGCCGGGGTGGTCTGCACCGACGAGTTTCTGCTCCACCCCGACCCCTACCCCGGCCGGGACGACTGGTGCCGCGCCAGGATCGCGTACACCGAGGGCCGGCTGGGCGCTCTGGCCCCCTCGCTCCGCACCGTACTGATCAATCACTGGCCGCTGCTGCGCCACCCCACCCGGATGCTGCGTTACCCCGAATTCGCGCAGTGGTGCGGCACCGAACTCAGCGCCGACTGGCATCTCCGCTTCCGGGCCAGGGCCGTGGTGTACGGGCATCTGCACATCCCGCGCGTCACCTGGCACGACGGGGTGCGCTTCGAGGAGGTGTCGGTGGGATATCCGCGCGAATGGCGCCCCCGGCCGCCGCGTGAGCCACTGCGCCGGATCCTGCCCCTGCCCGCGGACGGGCCGGTGGCGGCACGGTGATCGGGGGCCTGCTCCCCGCCTGGGCCGTCGCCGAGGAAACCTTCGCCCACTCGCTCGGCGACCCGGCGTCCGCCCTGTTCCCCGAGGAGGCCGCCCACGTGGCGCGGGCGGTGCCCAAGCGGCAGCACGAGTTCACGACGGTACGTG
>NZ_JBSGUP010001146.1:0-1154 GCF_053607985.1 Streptomyces sp. NPDC055078 | reverse complement strand
CACTGGTTCATGAACTACCGCGAAAGCAGCTGAACCCCGCCGCCAAGTGACTGCTCAGGCGCAGCCAACGGCACCACGAAAGGCAGCCAACCCTCACAGTCCGTCGGGTTCAGATTGCTCAAAGCCAGCCGACAGGCCCGCTGCTCGCGAAGCCCGGATTCCGGCATCCCCGCAAGACCCAGTGCTAATGATCAAGGGGAACCTATAGCGCCAGGTCGATCGGAGGTTCAGCCGCTGTGCCTTTCATCTCGTAGGCGGCGGCCCCCTGCCGGGCCTTTTCTTGCCCGATGTGCGGAGTGCTCGGTTCACGGTGCACGGGTTGCTTCCCGTTCCGGGCCCGGCCCGGGGGCGGCGGGATCAGGGCCGGTGACGATGAAGTGGCCGAGGCGCCCGCGGCTGGCCTGCGCCGGCCCTACGGTTCGGCCGACGGCCGTGCGCAGGTGGACGGCGGGCACACCGGGGCCCTCTTGGGCAGGCCGGTCACCGCGACCAGGCGGCCGGTGCGCGGGCTGGTCAGGAACCGTACGCTCGCGTACACGCGGCGGGCCGGAGTGAGGTGCGCGGGGCGGCCGAGGGCGGTGTCCAGGAGTACCGTCCACCGGTCGATTCCCAGCGCGTGCCGCAGGAGAACGCCGATGTGTCCGGCACCGAGGCGGGCCCCGATCTCGACGCCGAGCACCACCCGTCCCCGCCGACGATGACCTCGGTGTGCGAAGCGCCGTTGCGGATGCCCACCGCGGCGATCGCCCGTTCCGCCTCCTGGTGCATGGCCCGCCCGGTGCCCGGGGGCAGGTCGGCGGGCAGGCTGCGACCGACTTCGACCCGGTGGGCGCCCTGGGTGACGGCCTTCCGGGTGACGCACAGATGCGTGGTCGTCCCATGCTGTGTGATCGATTCGACGCTGTACTCGGTGCCCTCGACATAGTCTTGGACCAGGACGCGCGGGTCGGGCGGCAGGCCGTACATGCCACGTGGGGAGCGGGCCGCCACCCGCCAGGCACCGGCCGCACCGTCGGGGTCGGTGACGACTGTGACGCCGGCGGAGTCCTGATGAGGATCTCTGAAACGGCCAAGGGGGCTCTTCCCTCCATTTCGTTGGATTTCGAAGGTTGTGGGGAGGGTGGGGAGCGCAGCGCATGCGTGAGGTGCCCGGC
>NZ_JBSGUP010001145.1:0-1164 GCF_053607985.1 Streptomyces sp. NPDC055078 | reverse complement strand
GCCCTCGGGCGCGGAAGCCGGGCCCTCGGACGAGCCTTCGGCCGGGCCCTCGGACGAGCCTTCGGCCGGGCGCTCGTCCGGGCCCAAGTCCGGCAAGAGGACCGCTGTTCGCAGGCCGAAGGCCGACGCGAAGCCCGCGAGCGAGCCCCGGGACGGGACCAAGGCCAAGGCCGGGGCGTCCTCCGCGTCCCCCAGGGGCGGGGCCGCCGGTGAAGGCGGCCGGGTGCCGGAGCGGGCAGCCGGGAAGAAGCCCGTGGCCGTGGCGGCCGGCGAACGCGACGCCCGGGACAGCCGCAGCGCCCGCGAAACTCCCGACGCGCGGGACACCGGGGCCACCCGGGGCACCCGGGACAGCGGCTCACGGTCGTCGTCCGGCCGGGCGGACCCGTCGTCCGGGCGGGGTTCCGGGCGGGACGCCGAGGATCGGCTGCTCGCCGGGAGGTACCGGCTCGGCGGTGTGCTCGGGCGCGGCGGGATGGGCACGGTGTGGCGGGCGGTCGACGAGACCCTGGGCCGTACCGTCGCCGTGAAGGAACTGCGCTTCCCGAACAGCATCGACGACGAGGAGAAGCGCCGCCTCATCACCCGTACGCTCCGCGAGGCCAAGGCGATCGCCCGGATCCGCAACAACAGCGCGGTGACGGTCTACGACGTGGTGGACGAGGACGACCGCCCATGGATCGTGATGGAGCTGGTCGAGGGCAAGTCGCTCGCCGAAGCCGTGCGCGAGGACGGCATCCTGACGCCCCGGCGGGCCGCCGAGGTCGGGCTCGCGGTCCTCGACGTACTGCGCTCCGCGCACCGTGAGGGCATTCTGCACCGCGATGTGAAGCCGTCCAATGTGCTGATCTCCGACGACGGCCGGGTGGTGCTCACCGACTTCGGCATCGCGCAGGTCGAGGGCGACCCGTCGATCACCTCGACCGGCATGCTCGTCGGCGCCCCGTCGTACATCTCCCCGGAGCGGGCCCGGGGCCACCGCCCCGGCCCCGCGGCGGATCTGTGGTCGCTGGGCGGGCTGCTGTACGCGAGCGTGGAGGGCTGCCCGCCGTACGACAAGGGCTCCGCGATCGCGACGCTGACCGCGGTGATGACCGAGCCGCTCGACCCGCCCAAGAACGCGGGACCGCTCCAGGAGGTCATCTACGGGCTGCTGGCCAAGGA
>NZ_JBSGUP010001144.1:0-1193 GCF_053607985.1 Streptomyces sp. NPDC055078 | reverse complement strand
CGCCTCCTGTGCGGACGGGGTGTCCGCGCGTTCCCGGTCCGGATTTTCGTATCGCTTGACATGATGCCGTCTCGCATTGAAAGATGCTCGCCATGCAAGTAGTGACGACACAGATCGGCCTGGGCCGGATCGAGGGCGGGGCTGTCGCCTTGCTGGACACTGCTTTTCCGCACGTCGGCGCGGTCCTTGAGCAGGAGGGATCGCTGCGGTGCCTGGCGTCCTGCGCGGTGCGCCGGCGCATCCCGCTCGACGAGGCCACGTTCATCGCGCCGCCGGGCCGTCCCCGCGCACTGTGGGGCGTCGGGTTGAACTATGTGTCGAAAGCGGCCCGGACCGGCCGGGGACTGCCCGAGCGGCCGATTCTGTACCTGGCCGCGTCCTCCGGTGTGCCGGCACCCGGCGGGCGGGTGGTGATCCCGCCGGCCGTGACCGAACCCGACTACGAGGGGGAGATCGCGGTCGTCGTCGGGCGCCGGCTGTACCGGGCGACCGATTCGGAGGTCTGGCCCGCGATCGCCGGCATCACCGCCGCCAACGACATGACGGCGCGTGATGTCATGCGCACCACAGGCACCCCCGCCCTCGCCAAGAGCTACCCGGGGTTCACGCCGCTCGGCCCCTCGCTCCGCACTCCCGACGACCTCGCCGACCGCGACGCGATCCGGGTACGGACCCGGGTCAACGGCGAGCTGCGGCAGGACGACACAAGCGCCGGGATGATCTTCCCGATTCCTGATCTGCTCAGCAGGCTGTCGTGGTTCGCCGCGCTCGAACCCGGCGACGTCGTCCTCACCGGAACCCCGGCCGGCACCGGCCAGGACCGTGCGTGCTTCCTCGCCGACGGCGACGAGGTACGAGTCGAGGTGGACGGCGTGCTGCCCCTCGTCACCCGCGTCGTGCGTCCCCCGGACGCCTCAGCGCGCGACCACCGGCTGACCGAACCGGTCAGCTGACCGCACCTCACCCTGGAGCCCACACCGATGTCCAACTCCTCCGTGCCGTCCTATGACCTCGTCCTGGCCGGCGGCACCGTCATCGACCCGGCATCGGCCACGAACGCCCGGCTCGACGTGGCGGTCACCGGTGACCGTATAGCCGCCATCGGCGAGGGCCTGGCGGCGAACGCGGCCCGCACGATCGACGTCACCGGCTCCACCGTGCTGCCGGGCCTCGTCGAGGGCCACACCCACATC
>NZ_JBSGUP010001143.1:0-1195 GCF_053607985.1 Streptomyces sp. NPDC055078 | reverse complement strand
GTGGGAGATGTAGACGACGGCGACACCGTCGGCGGTGAGGTTCCCGACGATACGGAAGAGGTTGTCGACCTCGTCGGGGTCGAGCGCGGCGGAGGGCTCGTCCATCACGATGAGGCGGACGTCGTGGGAGAGCGCGCGCGCCATGGACACGATCTGCTGCTGGGCGGCGGACAGCTCGCCGACGCGCCGGCCCGGGTCGACCTCGGGGTGGCCGAGCCGCTTGAGGAGTGCGGCGGTCGCGGCCTTCTCGTCGCCGCCGCGGACGACGAACCCGGCGGTGGTGGGTTCATGGCCGAGATAGACGTTCTCGGCGACGGACAGCCCCTCGACCAGGTCGAGTTCCTGGTAGATGGTGGCGATGCCGAGCCGCATGGCCGCGATGGGCGAGCGGAGGGAGACCTCCTCGCCGCGCCAGGTGATGCTGCCGCCGTCGGGCTGGTGGGCTCCGGCGAGGACCTTGATCAGGGTGGATTTGCCGGCGCCGTTCTGGCCGAGGAGGCAGTGCACTTCACCGGCCAGGACCTCAAGGTCCACGCCGTCGAGCGCACGGACGCCGGGGAACGACTTGGTGATGCCGGACATGGTGAGCAAGGGTGGTTCGGGTGCCATGACAAATCCCCTCGGCAGGTGCGGCCGGTGAGCGCAGTCGCGATGCGGACGAATGGCGGTGCGGGCGTAGCCGTGCCGCGTGGCTGTGCGGGCGTGGCGGTGCTTGTGCGGCGTAGCCGTGCTGCGTGGCTGTGCGGGCGTGGCTGTGCGGCGTCAGATACGTGTGGGGGGCACTTGTGAGGTCGGGGTCGCGCCGCTCCGGATGAGCGGTGACACGTGTTAGTTACTCTGGGTAGTCGGGAGTGACTGTGGCTCGCCTGGGTTGCCGGGGCCGGAGGCGGGTCCCGGTGGTTGGTGTGGTGTGGCGGCGGTGGGATGGCGGTGTGCGGATTCGTACGGAGCAGCGGTACGGGCCAGTGGTGCGGAGGGCGGCCCGGAGGGTCAGGCAGGTGAGAACAGATGGTCGCTGATGAGCCGTGCGGCGCCGATCACTCCGGCCAGCGCGCCCAGCTCTCCCAGCACAATGGGCAGATTCCCGGTGGCCAGGGGCAGGGACTGGCGGTAGACCTGGGTTCTGACGCTCGCCAGCAGGGTGTGTCCGAGGCCGGTCACCCCGCCGCCTATCACCACAAGACCGGGGTTGAAG
>NZ_JBSGUP010001142.1:0-1199 GCF_053607985.1 Streptomyces sp. NPDC055078 | reverse complement strand
GCGGATGCCGGTACGGACCGGGACGCGAGCGCGCGGCCGTCCACAGGCGCTCAGCTCCCGGCGGACGGCCGACGCGTCCGGATCGCACCGGCCCCCGGGAGCGGCCGGCTCCTCAAGGCCGTCTCACTGCCCAGCCGGGACCGCCCCCACGGCGGACCGGGCCAGGTCATCGAGTACACCTCCACCGGCTCCGGCGGCGAGAAGGTCACCGTCTCCGGGCTGCTCTTCGCGCCGCGGGGGAAGCCCCCCAGGGGCGGCTGGCCACTCATCTCGCTGACCCATGGCACGGTCGGCGTCGCGGACGCCTGCGCCCCCAGCCGTACCGATCCGGGACTGGCCCGCGAACCCGGTCCACGGGCCTGGCTCGACCGGGGGGTCGCGGTCGCCGCCACCGACTACGAAGGGCTCGGCACCCCCGGCGCGCACCCCTATCTGCACGGCCGCAGCGCCGCGTTCGGGGCCATCGACATCGTGCACGCGGCACGCCGGGCCAACCCGGGTATCTCCAGGACCTTTGTGGCGATGGGCCAGTCCCAGGGCGGCCACGCCGCCATTCACACCGCCGTATACGCCACCCGGTACGCACCACGGCTGGACTTCCGGGGTGCGGTGGCCACCGCACCGCCCACCGAGTTCACCCGGCTGACGTCCCACCGCTCCGACTCCGCCAGCACCGAACGCGCCATGCGCACCGCCCTCTACCCCCTCATCGTGTCGGGGCTGCGGGCCGTCGACCCGAAGCTCGACTTCCGCCGGCTGCTCAGCGAACGGGCCCGCGCTCTGCTCCCGCACGCCCGCGACAAGTGCTTCGAGGACGTCCTTAAGGAGGTCATGCGGACCGGCGTCAACGACGCCAACGCCTGGCAACAGCGCCCCGAGACCGTGCCCCGTCTGATGGACGCCCTGCGCGAGCATGTGAACACCCCCGTCGTCCGGCTGGACCGCCCGCTCTTCATCGGCCAGGGCGCGCGGGACGAGATCGTCCAGGCCGATGTCACCGCCCGGTACGCCGAACGGCTCACCAGGGCAGGCTCGGACGTCACCTACCGGGAGTACGCCGCCGCCGGCCATCTGAACGTGACACACGCCTCCGCCCCCGACATCGCCACCTGGCTCACCCAGCGCCTCGCCCGCCGCTGACTCCCGCCCCGACGCGGGCCGCCGTCGGCCTCCTGGGCCGAGGCGGCCCGCACCCGGAC
>NZ_JBSGUP010001141.1:0-1202 GCF_053607985.1 Streptomyces sp. NPDC055078 | reverse complement strand
CCGGTCGACATGCCGAGGTGCCCTCCGGGGCACTTCGGCGGTGGCTCGCGATCAGTGTTGAGCACGGCCAACCCCCGTTCTTCATGGGCCGAGTTACGAAGTTATCGGGCGGCGGCCCGGCAGGCGCCGCTTCTTGAGCGTTTTGTCACCCGATGTTGCGCCCGTTCCACCCGCACGGGCGGCGCCGCGCACGCGCGGACGGCCGCGCGGGAGCCGGTCGGCCGGGGCGCCGGGGCCGCTCACCAGGGCCGCCCGGCGGCTGAGTTGATCGGTGGTGCCGCTGGCTTATGCCCGGCGAGTGGTGAACCATGGGGCGCGTTCCCCTGTTCGAACTGTGCGGGGGCGGCCCGACAACGTACGGAGAGCCCGATGAACGCGGAGCACCAGCCCCAGGCGCCGGCGGATCAGATCGACACGACGACACCGCATTCGGCGCGGGTGTGGAACTACTGGCTGGGTGGCAAGGACAACTACCCCGTCGACCAGGAGCTGGGCGCGCGGATGGAGGAGATGTTCCCGCAGATCACCGGCATCGCCCGCGCCTCCCGGCAGTTCCAGGCGCGGGCCGTGCGGCATCTGGCCGAGCAGCTCGGGATACGGCAGTTCCTCGACCTCGGCACCGGACTGCCCACCGCCAACTCCACCCATGAGGTGGCCCAGTCGGTCGCGCCGGAGGCCCGGATCGTCTACGTCGACAACGATCCGATCGTGCTCGCCCACGCCCGCGCGCTGCTCGTCAGCAGCCCGGAAGGCGCCACCGACTATGTGCACGCGGATCTGACGGACACTCCCACCGTCCTGCGCGAGGCCGCGAAGACCCTCGATCCGAACCGGCCCGTCGCACTGATGCTGCTCTCCACGCTGGGGCATGTCGAGGACGACGGCCGGGCGGCGGCCCTGCTGCGCGGCTATCTCGACGCTTTCCCCGCCGGGAGCTGCCTCATTCTGTGCGACACCATCGAGACACCGGAGACCCGGGCCGGCTCCGACGAGTACGCCAGCGGCGGCGCCCTGCCCTATGTCTCCCGCCCGGCCGAGGTCATCGGTTCCTTCGCGGACGGCCTCGATCTCATCGAGCCCGGCTTCGGCTCGATCAGCCTGTGGCGGCCCGAGGCGCCCGTCGCGGGCGAGCCGGTCGAGCAGTGGGGGTTCGTGGCCGTCAAGCGGTAGCACCTCCCGGGGGTACCACCCGGCTCACCGGG
>NZ_JBSGUP010001140.1:0-1211 GCF_053607985.1 Streptomyces sp. NPDC055078 | reverse complement strand
CCCTGGAACAGATCGCGACGGACCGCCGGTTCGGCGAGGAGTACCGGCCCGACTGGCCGGCGCTGCGCCGGCTGCTCGGACAACTCGGCCTCACCGGCTCGGGGATCGACGTCGAGCACCTCGCGGCACTGTCCTGGTCGAGCTATGTAGCGGGCATGCGGATACCGGGGCGCCCTGCCCTCATCAGCGCCCTCACACTCGACTGCCGGGGCGACGCCCCCGCGGACGCCGTGGACGGGGGATTCGCGGCGAGCGCCACCGTCGCCGATGCCGACCCCCGCTTCCGGCGGCTGCGGCTGGCGGGTGAGGTGTCCGCGGGCACGCTCGCGGCCCGGGTGGAGATCGTCCAGTTCGTCCGGCGGGAGACCACCGAGCCGTCCCCGGACCTGCTCCGTGATCTGCTGTCCGGCCACCGCGCCGACGGGGCCGACCCCGGGGCGCTGGCAGGCCGGGTGGCATTCGTCGCCGGCGGCAGCCGGGGGCTCGGCGCCGCGCTGGTGCAGGCGCTCGCCCTCGCCGGCTGCACCGTCCACGCCGGATTCCGGCACAGCCGCGCGGAGGCCGGGGCGCTGGTGGCCGCACTCGGTCGGGCCGGGATGCCGGCCGGGCGGGTGCGCCTGGAGCAGGGCGACGCGGCCGACGTCGCCTGGTGCGGCGAGGTGAGAGACCGGATCGCCGCCGAGCACGGCCGTATCGACATCGTGGTGCTCAACGCCTGCCCGCCCCTGGAGAACCTGCCCGTGGCGGCCGACTTCGCCGCCCGCTCCGTCGACCACGTCCGGCGTGCCCTGGAGCTGGTCCAGGCACCGCTGGCCGCCTTCGCCGCGGCGGTCGCCGCCGAAACGGGCTGGGTCGTGGCCGTGTCATCCGCCGCCGTGCGCGCCCCCGTACCGGGATGGGCTCCCTACGTCACCGCCAAGCACGCGGTCGAAGGACTGATCCGCACCGCCGCCGCCGAGCACAGCCGCGCCCGCTTCCTGATCGCCCGCCCACCGCGGCTGCGCACCACCTTCGTGGACGCGCCCGCCGGGGCGGCGGCGGTGCCGGTGGAGCCGGTCGCCGCTGCCATCGTGCGACGGCTCATCGAGGAGGACGCGGGAACCGGTACGGGGGCGGCGGGGGGCTCGGTGGTCGTCGAGGACTTCGCCGGCTCCCGGGACGGTGGAGGCCGGGCCGGGGCGGCCGGGTCCGGCGCGGAGGCAGGACATCCG
>NZ_JBSGUP010001139.1:0-1223 GCF_053607985.1 Streptomyces sp. NPDC055078 | reverse complement strand
CACCGGAGGCGGCCCCGGCCGCCGTCCGGGACAGTCCCGGACGGCGATGCGCGAACGCCCGGCGTCATGGACGCCGTGGAACGCCTTGGGACGCCGCGGCGGTCAGGAGCGGCATGCTCCGGTCGTACGCGCCGCGCCCCCGGCGTTCTCGTCGTCGGTGCCCAGGACCCCCGAGGAGCCGTGACCGCACGCCAGGGCCTCGATCTTGTGTCCGGGGTAACTCGCCAGCGGCACCGGCTCGGGGCGCGGGGACAGTTCCGCCCCGCCGTCCGGGCCGGAGCCGACCTGGCCGATGTAGTGGACCGTCGATGTGAAGGGGCCGTCGTCCCCGGGGTCGGACGCGGATGTGATGATCACCCGGCCGCCGGCGGAGATCTCCACATCGCTGATGTGCCGGACGTGCTCCCGGGGGTCCGGGACCCGGACCTGCACGGTGTTGCGCGGGCCGAACGCGAGCCCCTCCCAGTCCAGCTCGGCGGTGTGCAGCAGCGCGGGGTCCTCGTCCTGGCCACGGTGCGCCCACACCGCCGTCATCCGGCCCGCCCGTTCGACGAGGGCGAACCCCTCGTAGTTGTCGCCCGGGGCGACATCCGGGACGGTGAACTCCCGCAGGACCGTCACCGTGTCGCCGTCGAGGCGGAAGTGGAAGCCGTGGCCCGAGCTTTCCAGAGCGGCGAACTCGTCCTGGTGTCCGGGCACTTCGGTCAGGGCTTCCAGGTCGACGGGCAGCCGCTCGCCCTCCCAGCCGAGTTCCGTGGCCTGCACGACCGGCCCGGGCGACAGCCGGACCCTGGAGGCCCGCCGCTCACCCGCACGCTTGTTGTCGTGCACCACCAGCACCTCCACATCGTGGTCACCCTGTCCGAGCACGGCCATACCGCTGATGCCCGAGGTGATCCCGTCACCTGTGTGGGCCCAGTCGCCCTGAGGTGCGGGTGGGGCGGGAGCGGCGGAAGCGGAAGGGGCGAAGGCCACACCGGCCAGCAGGACGGCGGCCAGACGGACACCGGAGCGCGAGATCATCATGGGCCCGCACGCTAGACCGTGACCGCCCCTCGACTCGGCCGGCGAAACGTCCCCACCGCCGACGACCGCTCCCCGCCCAGCCCCTTCCCGGGCGGCGGAAGGACCCCTCCGCCGCGCTCGTACGACGCCCGTGAGTTCACTCGTACGAGGGGGTTGCCCGATCGGCGGGAGCGCGGGTACCGGGGCCGCCCGCGAGC
>NZ_JBSGUP010001138.1:0-1230 GCF_053607985.1 Streptomyces sp. NPDC055078 | reverse complement strand
GCACCCGACCCGGCGGCGGCGACCGCCCGCACCGGAACCGGCTCAACCACCGGGACGGGTACCGGCTCAACCGACCGGTCCGGTCCGGTGGCGGGGCGCGGGTCGGGCGACTGGTCGGCGGTCGGCATCCCGACCGGGGCGGGGAGGACGGGGAGCGCGGGAGCCGACTCGGGCAGGTCAGACCCCAACCGATCCATGACGGTCTGATCCGGTTCCTCCGCATTCATGGCGGCAGGCGGTTGGTGGTGGAGAACCTTGGCCACGAGGTCGGAGCCGAAGTAGATCGACCCGACCGGCAGGCTCGTGGCGAGCAGCACGAGCAGCCAGTTCGCGGGGTCCCAGTCGGCCAGCCGCCCCCAGTCGGCCGACTCCGTGTGGAGCGCGGGGACCAGTCCGTGGACGTAGTTGAGGACGAGTGAGGCGAGGGTGTAGGCGGCCAGGACCCGCAGCGCGAACCGTCGCGCGTCGCCGGTCAGGACGAGGGTGGCGACCAGGGCCAGTGCCATCAGGCCGTCGACCACGAACGGGTACAGCGTCGCGGCCGTCGGGTCCGCCCCCGTCGCACGGGCCACGTCCCGCAGCGCGTTCCACGACACCCTAAACGCCATGGCAACCACGGCCACCAGCGCCAGCACGAGCAGCGTCTTGCCGATGCGGTTCACGGTGTGCCCCCGTCCGGGCGGGGCTCGAACGGGGTGTAGGTGACAGGCTCGGCGGCGGTGCGGGTGCGGATGTATGCGGCGTTGTCGCCAACCCCCGTCTCGGGGTACTTGAGGAGGACCGCGAGAGTCACGCGCACATCGGTGACGCGGCGCTCAAGGAGCCGGTGATACGCCCGTTCGTCAGCGTCAGCGATGGACGGCAGCGGCACGTCGAGGGCTTCCACCACGGCCGCGATCAGGTCGGCGACCGGGCCGCTCAGCACCTCCGCACTCAGGGGCTGCGTGTTCACGCCGCACCCCCCGCCGGAACGGCAGTGCGGTTGGCCAACTCCCGGCGGGCGGCCAGGACCCGGCGGCGGGCACGGCGCACCCGCCGGACGTCCAGCTCCGACGCGGGCCGGTCGATCACCGTGATCTGCGCGTCCAGCAAATCCACCTCGGCGGCGATGAGCGGCATCTCCGCCTCGATCTCCTCCAGCTCCGCATCCGTGGGACCGGACACCAGAGCAGGGTGAAGCGTCACAATGGTCATGGGTCGTGCACTCTCCTCAGCAGGTGGGAACGGCCC
>NZ_JBSGUP010001137.1:0-1231 GCF_053607985.1 Streptomyces sp. NPDC055078 | reverse complement strand
GGCTCGGGCGGCGTCGGCATCCTGATGGCCGACGCGGCCAGCGAGTGCAGCCTGGACGTGTCCGCGATGCCGGAGTCGGCTGGCGCGAAGCTGCTCGAGCTGCTGCCCTTCGCCGGGGTCGCCAACCCGATCGATGTGACGGCGCAGGTGGGCAACGAGCCGCACCTGTTCGGCAGCTTCCTCAAGATCGTCATGGACGAGGGAGGGTACGACGCACTGGTCGTCTTCCTCGGTCACCTCGGGCTGTCGCGAGCCCGCACTGAGCGGCTGCGACCGCAGCTCAAGGCGATGCGGGACCGCTATCCCGACCGCACGATCGTGCTGTCGATGCTGACCACCCCGGAGATCCGCGCCGATTTCGTCGCCGACGGCTTCGTCATGGTGGAGGATCCCTCGGACGCCGTCGAGGTCGTCGCCGCGCTCGCCCGCATGGCCGAGCTGCGCGCGGCCGCGCCTGCGGCAGTGCGGCCTGCGGCCGACGTACCGGCGATGCCGCGCGAGGTCGTCGGTGAGTACGGCGCGCTGCGGCTCCTCGCTACGGCGGGCCTCCCGGTGTCGGTCGGGTCGGTGGTGACCAGTGTCAACGCCGCGGTCGCGGTGGCCGCCGGGATCGGTCGGCCGGTCGCGATGAAGGTCGCCTCGCCGCGGATCCCGCACAAGTCGGACATCGGCGGTGTGCTGCTGGACGTCGAGGGCGAGGGCGCGGCGTCCCGGGCCTATCAGGTCCTGGTCGACCGCGCGGCTGCGGCCGCGCCGGGTGCGGAACACGACGGCGTGCTGATCGCGCCGATGGTGGCCGGTGGCGTCGAGCTCCTCGCCGGCATCCACAACGACCCGGTCATCGGACCGGTCGTGGTGCTGGGACAGGGCGGCGTGACCGCAGAGCTGCACGGCGGTGCCGCGATGCGTGTGCCGCCCTTCGGCCCGGACGTCGCCCGCTCGATGATGAAAGAGCTGGCCTGCTGGCCGCTCCTCGAGGGCTACCGCGGCAGCACACCCGCGGACACGGAGGCACTCGCCACGGTGCTGGTCCGGCTCTCCGAGCTGGCCGTCGGATGGCGCGAGGACATCGCGTCGCTCGACATCAATCCGCTCGTCGTCCTCGACCACGGCGACGGAGTGATCGCGCTGGACGCCCTGATCGTGCCGCGAGACCTGTCGGACGGGCGGAGCGAGTGATCTGCGATTCCACCGTCGCCCGGCCGCAGCTGACGCGCGGTGGCGTCCGGGC
>NZ_JBSGUP010001136.1:0-1231 GCF_053607985.1 Streptomyces sp. NPDC055078 | reverse complement strand
CAGCCGCACCAAAGCGCCGGCATAGTCGGCGGTCACCGACAGCACCCGGGTGCGGCACCCGCCCCGCTCCCCGTACGACACCGCACCGGGGTCGATGCCCAGGGCTGTCCGCCACGCCTCGAAGGCGGCGAAGTCGTCGTGCAACGCCAGTTCCAGCCGCTCCGGGAACACCGTGGACACGTTCACGGTGGGCGCGGGCAGGCCGGGGAAGTCCGCAGCCAGCAGCCGCAGCACCCGCAACGGCACGGACAGACCACTCAGAGTCAGATCGGTCATGCCGCACCCCCCGCCGGACCCGCGTCCGTGTCGGTGGTGCGGTTGGCGAGGGAGCGGCGGGCGGCCAGCACCCGGCGGCTGGCCCGCCGCACCCGCCGGACGTCCAGCTCCGACACCGGCCGGTCGATCACCGTGATCTGCGCGTCGAGCAAATCCACCTCGGCGGCGATGAGCGGCATCTCCGCCTCGATCGCGTCCAGCTCCGCATCCGTGGGACCGGACACCAGAGCAGGGTGAAGCGTCACAATGGTCATGGGTCGTGCACTCTCCTCAGCAGGTGGGAACGGCCCACATCAGCGCCCCCGGAGCTGCAACTCCGGGGGCGCACGGCCGTTCAGTGGATGGAGTGCCCCGGGCCGGATCCGATCCGGCAGCATCACGCCGGGTCCGGGGCTGGTGGAACATCAGCGGTGCTTACTGGCTCCAGCCTTCCGGCTGGTCGGTGAGCCGGGCCGCGTCCTCGTACACGGTCCGGGTCGTTTCCTGCTGCCACGCCAGATCAGCAGCAGCGGGGGCGGGGTCCTGCGACCCCAGACCGGACGCCCATCCCTCAGCCTGTGTCTGGAGCTCCCACGCGGTCCTCTCGGTGGCGCTCATCAGCGGCCACCCATCCGCGTCTTCGCGGCGGCGGCGCGCTGGAGCGCGGCAGCGGCCTCGGACGCCCGGCGGGCAGCCTCAGCGGCAGCGGCAGCCGCCCGGCGGGCCGCTTCGGCCTGAGTGGACATGGCGGTCATCGCGACCACCCGGCCAGAGCGAGAACACCCTCACCGGGACGCGGCGGACGGGCGGGCGTACGGACCGGCTGACCGTCACCCGACGCGTGAGGACGCGCGGGCTGCGGCTGCGGCTGACGGCCGTCACGCTCATGCGGAGTCGGCCGCAACGGCAACGGCGGCCGGTCCTCATCTGTCAAAATCGTCACCACAGGTGACCTCCCATAAAGGTGTGCCTGTAG
>NZ_JBSGUP010001135.1:0-1246 GCF_053607985.1 Streptomyces sp. NPDC055078 | reverse complement strand
GACTGCTGTCGAACCCGCACATCGGAGAGGTCCCGCTGAACGAGGCGGTCGACCGGTTCTACACCGCCGACGTCTTCATGCACACCTGGGATCTGGCACGGGCCACCGGCCAGGACGAACGCCTCGATCCCGCCAGGTGCACCCGGTTGCTCGACGGGATGCTGCCGCTGGACGACGTTCTCCGCGCGAGCGGGCAGTACGGGCCGCGGGTCGCGGTGCCGGAAAGCGCCGACGTCCAGACCCGCTTGCTCGCCTTCATCGGCCGCCGGCCCTGACGAGTCGTCCTCAGCGCGCCCCTGGTTGAGGCGGCGGACCAGCAGGTGGGCGTCGCCGGTCTGCCGCCAGTGCCCGCGCCGGGCCCCCAGCCTGCTCCCGCTCGTGCTCCGATATGCCGGACGCCCTTCTCCGCCCGGCTTGTGCCAGGCTCCTGTGCAGGTCAGCCCAGATCCGCAGCCGGCCGCCGCAGCGGGCGGCCCTCACCGCCGGTACGGGCCGCGGTCTGCTCGCGCGGCTGCTCCAGCCGCACGGTGAGCCTGTGCCGAGCGGTGCGATCCCGGGCCGTGCATACGGCCTTCGTCGCAGCGGCCATGGCGTCCGTCGCCGGTCGGGTTCGCGCGGAACCAGCGGCGGTTCTGCTCGGCCTTTTACGCCCGCCGGGCCTCCGACTGGGCTTCCTCGGTCCGGCCAAGCCGTACGAAGGCTCTGCCGAGGTACTCCGGCGGCACCTGCTCCACGGCCTGGAACGCGGCGAAGGCGAGCACGGACGCCGCCAGGACCGGATCCGCGTCCAGCGCACCCGGCTCCCTGAACGTCAGAAACTCACGCCGGGCCCTCGTCATGCCAGTCTCCAGCGACGCGCGGACGTCAGCGGCAACAGCGGCGACATCGCCCCCCCCCGCCCGCATGGGCGGATTCCGTGACGAGCCGCGCCCTGGGCATGCGGCCGCGGGGATGAGCCGCCGGACCAACTCGGCCCCGGTGTCCATGGGTGCCAGGGACCAGCAGGGCGCGGCGCGTCGGGCCCCGGCCAGGGTCTTTCGTTTGGATCAGGCTGGGTCAGTGAGCGGGGTCTGGTTGGGGTCTCCCCAGGCCCGTCAGGGCCGTGGGGACGGGTCTCCCCGGGCCCGCCAGGGCCCAGGTGGGGGCACCTCCCACGCCGGAGGCTGTGGGGGAGGATCGCGAGGCGGAGGACGGGGGGTCCCCCCCCGGGCGGAGCCCAGGGGGAGAGTCCACGCGGCGGGGGTAC
>NZ_JBSGUP010001134.1:0-1246 GCF_053607985.1 Streptomyces sp. NPDC055078 | reverse complement strand
GAACCGCGTCGACGCGGTGCCCGGCGACGGGTGCGCCGATCGCCGAGGGGCAGGCCCCGCGGTCCTGCTGGTCGATGGTGACCAGTCCGCCGCTGGTCGGGACCCGGGCGGTACGGCGGGCCTCGGTGAGGAGCATCAGCGCCAGCAGCCCGGCCACCTCGAACACCTCGGCCCCGAACCGACACCGCCTCCCGGTTTTCTCCTGTCTCCGTCCGCGCGCCACCACATCAACGTGCTGGACCGGCACCCTTTCCACCTCCCTGACCTGCCCGATGGCCTCCTGCGAACCTTGCTCGACAAGTACGGACGCGGGCGTCACCGGGCGGGCCTTCCAGCCATTGCGGGGACGGCCGGAACACCGCCTTTCGACCGTTCGGCATGTCATGCATCCTGGCCGGATGGATTTCATTCGAACAGAGCGGGGAAGGGCCACATTGAGGAATATATGGACAACTGCGGCGATGGGCGCAGTTTCCCTCGCCCTGAGCATCACGGGCCTGGTCTTCGCCCCCTCGGCGGCAGCCGATCAGGACGATTGCCCCGAGGAATATCTGTGCGTCTGGGACAATGCAACGTATTCCGGCTCTCCCACGTGGAAGTCCATGACAGACCTCTACGACCTGTCCTCCACGTCCGGTTTCTCCGTCGTCAACAACACCTCGATGGATGTCCGCTTCAAGATCATCAGTCACTACGGGCCCCCCGAGCCATGGGTCATCGCCTGCCTGCACGCCCCGCCCGGCGCGAACGCGCACGCCTGGCGCGGCGGCTTCCGGCGCACTCTGTCCTGGACCCAGATCGGCGTCATCTGCTGACGCGTGAGCCCTTCCGCGCGCCGGCCCCGGCCGGGCATCGAAGATACAGAGCCGGCGTGACGACACGCTCCCGGGAGGGGCCCGACCCGCCACCACACGGCATCCCCCTCCGGAATCAGCGGCGGCGATTCAGGGCCCACCGGAGTATTCGGACGCCGCCCCTCGACGCCGTTGAGGGTCCTGGAAAGTTGCGCACAAATGCGCAATGAGAATTGATTCATGCCGTCGCCGTCGATCCAGATTGATTGACCCCGCACTCCGTCGGTCCTGGCCTTCTCATGCCGGGGTCATCCTCGCGGGCCCGGCCCCCCACGGCTATGGGGCCCCGGCATGTTCCCTTTTTCGGTTTTCCGCGCTCGATGGAGGAATGACAGTGAAATTCGGCTTGTTTCCCGCACGCTCGCGAAGGGTCAGCGCCATCGCCTTAGGGG
>NZ_JBSGUP010001133.1:0-1253 GCF_053607985.1 Streptomyces sp. NPDC055078 | reverse complement strand
GGGCAGGTGTGGCGGGGCAGCCACCGGAGCCGGGGGCGGCAGCCGGGGCGGGGGCGGACCTCGGGGCGCGGGCGGCAGCCGGGGTGCGGCCGTATCCCGGTGGCCAGGGTGCCGTACCCGCCGCCGTGCTCAGCGATCCGGACCATGAGCAGGGCGGCCGGGAGCCGCTCCACGGGCGCCCGCTCTCCGGGCCCTCCGGCGCACCGCCGTCGTCGGGCCCGTCGCCCAACCTGCCCAGGATCACCCGCGCCGAGATCATCGAGCGGGCGAAGACCTGGGTCGCCGCCAAGGTCCCGTACAGCATGGGGGCGTACTGGAGCGACGGCTACCGCCAGGACTGCTCGGGCTATGTCTCCATGGCGTGGAACCTCGCCGGGAACGAGTGGACGGGGAGCCTCGCGCAGTACGCCACCCGGATCACCCGGGCGGAACTCCAGCCGGGCGACATGCTGCTCTTCCACAATCCGGCCAACCCCACCACGGGCTCGCACGTCACGATCTTCGGCGGCTGGGCCGACTCGGCCCGTACGTCCTACACGGCCTATGAGCAGGTGAAGCCGCACGCCCGCAAGCGGACCACGCCCATGGCGTACTGGAACAACTCCGACCGGTACATCGCGTACCGCTACAACGGGCTGAGCGCCGCGCCCGCGCCCGGCGGGGTCGCGGCCGACGCCTATCCGGGCGCCGCCGCCTTCGGGCCCGGCGCGAGCGGCAGGCACATCACCCGGCTCGGCGAGCTGCTCGTCGCGCGTGGCGGCAAGCGGTTCTATACGCAGGGCCCCGGGCCGTCATGGGGCGAGGCGGACCGGCGGGCGACCGAGGCGTTCCAGCTCGCGCAGGGGTGGCGGGGCGGGGACGCGGACGGGCTCCCCGGGCCCGAGACCTGGCGGCTGCTGGTGACCGGGACGGGCCGGAGCATCCCGCCCGCCGGGGCGGCCGGACCGGGCGGCACCAGCGCCGTGCCCGCCTACCCGGGACGCGACCACTTCCGGCCCGGCCGGTCCAGCACGTATGTCACCCAGCTCGGCCGGCAGCTGGTGAAGCGCGGCTACGGCAGGTACTACACCTCCGGTCCTGGCCCGCGCTGGGGCGAGGCGGACCGGCGCAATGTCGAGGCGTTCCAGCGGGCCCAGGGCTGGCGCGGTTCGGCGGCGGACGGCTACCCGGGTCCCGAGACCTGGCGGCGGCTGTTCGCCGGGGGCACGGGCTGAGCGGACGGCGCGGGTCCTGAGGGGAGGGCGCCGCCCCTC
>NZ_JBSGUP010001132.1:0-1254 GCF_053607985.1 Streptomyces sp. NPDC055078 | reverse complement strand
ACATTCCCGGCGAGGCCAGACCTTGCCCACCCGGATGCGCAAAACCAGCCCGTTGGGGGTCCCCCCGGACGAAGTCTGGGGGAGATTGAGGACACGCACCCAGGACGTGCCCGGCAGACGGCGGAGGGCCGGGTTCGGTCGGTGCGGAACCGATTCGCGCGCAGAGTGCGTCTTGTGGGGCGTGCAGCGTCAAGGTACGGGCGGCAGTGCCGCCATCCGCTTGCGCGTGGCGGGGTTCGTCCTCCTCCTCGCGCACTTGCTGCTCGTCGGATGGCTGACGCTGCGCCCGCTGGATGTCCCCTGGGTGACCCCCGCGAATCTGGAGCCCCTCGCCGGTATCAAGGCGGATCTCGCGCTCGGACCGTTGGAGGCCGTGCGCCGGATCGGCGGCGGGCTGGTCCTGCTGGCGCCGCTGGGGGTGCTGCTGCCGATGGCGGGCGGCAGGCTCGCCGCCTCCCCGCTGGGCTCCCTGGCGCGTACGGTCACGGCCGGGGCGCTGCTCTCGCTGGGGATCGAGCTGTTGCAGACGGCGGTGCCAGGCCGGGTGCTCAATGTCGACTCGCTGCTGCTGAACACCGCCGGCGTGGCCATCGCCCATCTGCTGGTGGTGCCCCTGGGGCGGGCGCGGCTGCGCCGCAGGCGGCTGGGGGCCGCGCCGAGGGCGGTCCGGAGCGGTGGGGCGGAGGCCGGTCCGGTACTGAGGGAGGACATGGCTCAGGGGTCGACCCCGACGATTACCAGGGTCGGGATCGCACCGTAGAGCGACGCTTTGCCCCCCTTTCGCGAAGCACCATGGATACATCGGGAGCACCGCACCACGGACTCCCGGGACCCCGGCCGGAGCCCCGGCCGAGTTCACCGCCGTATCCATGAACCGATGGACCCGCGGACCGACCTATCGATACATCGACGGATGGTCCCGGAACCGGTCTCGCGAAGGAGCCCACCATGGCCGCACTTGTCCGCCCCCGTGAGGGACGCATGATCGGTGGGGTGTGCGCAGCGCTGGCACGGCGCTTCGGCATATCCGCCGGCACCATGCGAGTGATCTTCCTGGTCTCGTGTCTGCTGCCCGGACCGCAGTTCCTGCTCTACGCGGCGCTGTGGCTGCTGCTGCCCACCGAGAAGACGGCGTCTCCCGCCTGGTAGGCGGCCCGCGCACACCTGGCTGCCCGTGCCGCCGTCGGCCCGGCCCACAGGCCCGTGACGCGCCAGTGGGGCGCACGCCCGGCGATCGGGTGTGCGCCCCACTGC
>NZ_JBSGUP010001131.1:0-1261 GCF_053607985.1 Streptomyces sp. NPDC055078 | reverse complement strand
CGGCCGCACTCGCGGCCGGGGGCGGTTCTACTCTGGTGACCGGCAAGCGGACAACCCCGTACGAATCAGGAGCCGGCGGATGGATCACAGCGGGCACGGCACATCGATGGATCTGCCGCCGTTCACGCTGGGGCGGGGGCTGGAGTTCTCACCGGACGCCTTCTTCCTGGTCGGCTGTGTGCTGGCACTGGCGCTGTACGCGTGGGGTGTGCTGCGGCTGCGCGGGCGGGGCGACAGCTGGCCGGTGAACCGTACGGTGTTCTTCACGGCCGGGGTGCTGACCGTGGCACTGGTGATGCTGACCAGGCTCAATGACTACGGCATGGTCATGTTCAGCGTGCACATGGTGCAGCACATGGTGATCAGCATGGTCTCGCCGATCCTGCTGCTGCTGGGCGCTCCGGTGACCCTGGCCCTGCGCGCGCTGCCGGTCGCCGCCCGGGGCCGGAAGGGACCGCGGGAGCTGCTGCTCGCCCTACTGCACAGCCGCTGTATGCGGATCGTCACCCACCCCGCCTTCACCATTCCGCTCTTCATCGCGAGTCTGTACGGGCTCTACTTCACCCCGCTCTTCGACTTCCTGATGGAGTCCAAGCCGGGGCACATCGCGATGATGGTGCACTTCCTCGCCACCGGCCTGGTCTTCTTCTGGCCGATCATGGGCGTGGATCCGGGCCCGCAGCGGCCCGGATATGTGATGCGGATGCTGGAGCTGTTCGCCGGTATGCCGTTCCACGCCTTCTTCGGTATCGCGCTGATGATGGGCAGCGAGCCGATGGTCGAGGCGTACGCGAACCCTCCGGCGTCGCTCGGTATCGAGGCGCTGGCCGATCAGAACGCCGCAGGCGGTATCGCCTGGGCGTTCAGTGAGATTCCTTCGGTGCTCGTGCTGATCGCGCTGGTCTTCCAGTGGTACGGCTCCGAGCAGCGGCAGGCGCGGCGCACGGACCGCGCCGCCGACCGGGACGGGGACAAGGAGCTGGCGGCGTACAACGCGTATCTCGCCTCGCTCGACGCGCGGGGGCGGTAGCGCGAAGCCCGGTCCCCGGGTGACGATGACCTTTGGTGACCGCGGTCGCCCAAGGAGGGCGCATGTCCGGATCCACGAAGACGATGGGAGTGCTCACGGTCACGACCCTGGTGGTCGTGACGGCCTATACGGCGGCACTCGGGAGCAATGGCTGGCTCTGGTTCGGCTGGGTGGTGCTCGGCCTGCTGACGATCGGAGTGATCTCCTCGCGCGGCGGGTGAGGCCAGGCGG
>NZ_JBSGUP010001130.1:0-1292 GCF_053607985.1 Streptomyces sp. NPDC055078 | reverse complement strand
ACCCTGAGGGGCTGCACGGCGCCCTCGGTGAGGAGGGTGCCGCGTACGGCGAGTTGGGGGTCGTCGGTGCGTGCCGTACCGGAGCCGACGACGACCGCGTCGGCCTCGGCGCGCAGCCGGTGGACATCGGCCCGGGATTCGGGAGAGGTGATCCAGCGGCTGGTGCGGTCCGCGGCGGCGATCCGGCCGTCGAGGGTGGCGGCGTACTTCCAGACGACGTGGGGGCGGCCGAGACGCATCGCGGTGAGCCAGGCGGCGTTGCCCGCCGTGGCCTCGTCGGCGAGCAGTCCGGACTCGACCAGGACACCTGCCGCCCGCAGCCGTTCGGCGCCACCGGTGGCCAGGGGATTCGGGTCGCCGACGGCGTGGACGACCCGGCTGACCCCGGCGTCGATGAGGGCCTGGGCGCAGGGGCCGGTGCGGCCGGTGTGGTCGCACGGTTCCAGGGTGACGTACGCGGTGGCACCCCTGGCCCGTCCGCCCGCCTCCCTCAGGGCGTGCACTTCGGCGTGCGGGCCGCCCGCGCGCTGGTGGTGGCCCTCACCGACGGTCCGTCCTGAGGCGTCCGTGATGACGCATCCGACGACCGGGTTGGGGCTGGTGGAGCCGAGTCCGCGGGCGGCGAGCGCGATCGCTCGGCGCATGGCGGTGATGTCGGCTGCGGTGGCCACCGGGTCCTCCTGCCTCTTCGGGCACGGACTCCGGGGCCTGTCGATGACGACAGAGAGCGGACAACGTCTGGGGACCGCGCCGGGACCGCCGGGTGCCGATCGCCACCGAGGGCGATCAGCCGCCTTACGGCCGGCGTGCCGCCAAGGGCCGCCCGCCGCGCACTGCCTCCCATCCGGACTTTCACCGTCGGTCCAGGAATCTCACCTGGTCAACCGGCCGCTGGATGCGGACGGGTCGCGGACTGTAACCGCCGGCTCGGAATTGCACCGACCCCGGAGTGCGCTGCTGCTGATACCTGGCCAGTGTGCCACGCCCGGCTGTGAGCCATGCGGGTGATCCACTGTGGGCTGACTCACAGGGCCTCGGCGGGCCTGGGACATCTCGTCTGGATCTTGCTGGGCTCGCGTGCGCCGGCACCGCGCTCCCCCTGGGCCAGGGGGAGGCCCCCATCCACCGCCTTGCGATCCTCTCCCACAGCCTCCGGCGTGGGAGGTACCCCCACCTGGGCCCTGGCGGGCCCGGGGACCCCAGCCACACCCCGCCCACTGACCCAGCCTGATCCAAACGAAAGACCCTCGGGGCAGACCCCGGAGGACCTGGGCACATGGAGTCGGGGTGCC
>NZ_JBSGUP010001129.1:0-1295 GCF_053607985.1 Streptomyces sp. NPDC055078 | reverse complement strand
GGGCGGGACGGTGCACTCCCTCTTCCCGATCCGCGATTCCGGCCGGGGAACGGAGTCCGCCGAACGGGATGTGCGCGAGAGCGTCCTGTCCGACTGGCTGCTGGCCGTCGAGGCGGACGCGGGCGACTGGCCCGCCGCCCGGCTCGATCTGCTCCAGGGCGTGACCCAGCTGATCGCCGTCGAACGCGACCGCCGCGAGGCGGCCCGTTCGGTACGCAGAAGGCTCGCCCAGGAGGTGCTGGAGCTGGTCTCGGCGGGCGCGGCTCCCGCCGAGATCGCAGCCCGGCTGCGGGTGGCCGCGCCGGTGCTGCTGCCGGGTCTTGGCACGGCCCCGAACTGGCAGGTGGTGGTGGCGCGGGTGGACTGGGGCCCGGACTCCGGGATCGAGGCGGGCCCGGTCGCCCAGTCGCTGCTGGAGGACGTGCTGGTCGACCCCTCGGCCGCCGGTCCCGAATCCTCCGACCGGATCGCTGTCGCCCACACCGGGGACGAGGCGATCGCCCTGGTGCCGCTGCCCACCGTGCCCCGGGCGGCGGACGCCTCGTCCCCGGAGGCGGGACTGCACGCGGACGCGCTGCTGCGGGCCCTGCGCGAACCGCTGTCGGCCGGTCTCGCGGACGACGGGCGGCTGACCATCGGCGTCAGCGCGGCGGTCGGTTCCGCCGAGGCCCTGCGGGGGGCGCTGGAGGAGGCCCGCCATGCCCGCGGGGTGGCGGCGGCCCGTCCGGGCCGGGTCTGCGCGGCGGGCCATCATGAACTGGCGTCGCACGTCCTGCTGCTGCCGTTCGTCCCGGACGATGTGCGGCGGGCGTTCACGGCACGGCTGCTGGACCCGCTGCGGGAGTACGACCTGCGCCACCGCGCGGAACTGGTGCCCACACTCGACGCGTTCCTGGAGTGCGACGGCTCGTGGACGAGGTGTGCCGCGCGGCTGCATCTGCATGTGAACACGCTGCGGTACCGGGTGGGGAGGATCGAGCAGCTCACCGGCCGGGATCTGTCCCGGCTTGAGGACAAGCTGGACTTCTTCCTGGCGCTGCGGATGAGCTGACACTCTCGCCGCGCCCGACCACGCCTCAAGCGTGTCCGAACGTGTCCGAGCGTGTCTGATGGATCAGGCCAGCTTCGACCGCACCCCGGCGGCCGTCCCGGACCGCGTGCCCGTCGTCGGACGGTGCCGCTCGCCCTGGCCGAGAACCGTACGCGGGTCCGTACCGGACACACCAGAACCGGCCGGGGCAGGGCCGGCCCGCCGGGCGAACCGGGGCCCGGCCGGTGCGCCGCGCCCGCGCGGG
>NZ_JBSGUP010001128.1:0-1303 GCF_053607985.1 Streptomyces sp. NPDC055078 | reverse complement strand
CTATGGGCTACGTGACACAGGATCAGGTCGGACGGACGTAGTGCGATGTATAGCCGACGATCCCCGGTTCGCCAAACCGGGGATCGTCCGGACTATTGATGTCGTTCGCACGGGCTGCTTGGCGGTGGACCTGTTGCGAACGGAGTGGACAGTGCTGCCCGGAACGCGAAGGAGGAGAACGCGGCTGCTGGCCATTCGCGAACGGCCGGTCCGCTGAGGCAGGGAAACCACACGTCAGAACGCTGTGGGGCCTCTGGTGCTGCCCTCACTGCCGGCCATCCATTCGGTCCGCTGCCCAGAAAGAAGCACCCCCTTCATGTGCCGATCCGCGCTACCCCCTGCCCATTTCCAATACCGCCCCACGCATTGGTCCGTGGCCACTTCAAAGTCGAACGCTGTAAGCGCTCACTGCCTTGAGGTATCCCGGTGACGGTCGCGACCCGCCCCGGACAGAAGCTGACGGTGGATGAAGTCTGCGACGAACTCCAGATCTCCCGGTCCACTTTCTACGACTGGCGACAGAAGCGCCGCGGCCCGCGCTGCATACGGCTGCCCAACGGTTCCATTCGCGTGCGGCGCAGTGATCTAGAAAACTGGCTAACTGATTGCGAGGACTATACGTGAACGGCACTGTCAGCGTCCGGGTATTCACCACCAAGGTGAACCGGCTGGCGAAAGGATTCAGTTACACCGTCCGCTGGAAGGTGGACGGCCAGGTGTTCAGCAAGACCTACAAGACATCCGCGCAGGCGAACACCCGCAGGTCCCAGCTGGTCGCCGCGGAGAAGAAAGGCGAACTCTTCAGCACCACCACGGGACTCCCGGCCACGCTGGAGACCAGCGCCGCCGGGATGCGCTGGTACGACTTCGCCGTTGCCTACGTCGACGGGAAGTGGCCCAAGATCGCTGGGAACACCCGCAAGAACCTCTCCAAAGCGATGACCACCGCCACCATCGCCCTCCTGAGGAGCCCACTGCCAGGACACTTCGAACCCGTCGAGGTGCGGACAGCGCTGCGTGAGTGGGCCTTCAACGCAAAACGACGCGCCGATCAGGACATCCCCGGCGAGGTCCGGGAAATCCTGGACTGGGTCCAGCGCAACACGTCGCCTGTGGCGAACCTGGACGACGAGGACACGGCAGAGAACTTCGTCACCGCACTCGGCACTCTCCTGAACGGGAAGCCCGCCGCCGCCAGCTCCGTCTCCCGCAACCGCCGCATCATGAACCCGGCCATGGAGCACGCGGTCAAACGCAGACTCATACGCACCAACCCGCTCCCCAAGGGCAGAGGCGAGAACAA
>NZ_JBSGUP010001127.1:0-1311 GCF_053607985.1 Streptomyces sp. NPDC055078 | reverse complement strand
CCCCACCCCTCCGAAAGGGAACGTCATGACCGCCAAGACCACCACCGGCCCGAAGCTCACCCCCGCCCAGCGGCTCGCCGGGGACCAGGCGCTCGCCCGCGCGCTCCGCAACGCCATCACCCAGGGAGACGTCGGCGTCGCGCTCTACGAGGAGGGCGTCGAGATCAGCGGCTCGGACGACACCGTGCTCGTCTTTCTCAGCCGCCGGTTCGAGTCCCCCGCCGCGCTGGCCCGGTTCCTCCGCATCCGCAAGTCCTTCGTCACCGACGAGCGCTCGACCGGCCGGGACGACAGGGCCCGCCGGCTTCCCAACCCGTACGCCACCAACGGCCGCTGAGAAGCCGCCAGGAGGTACAGCCATGGCAGACATCACGATCAAACACACGAGGGCGGAAGGCACGCTGATCCACGGCTCGGAGCCCGGCGACGGCGTCCTGGAGGCGCTGAACCCGTGGGGCTTCCGCTACGCCCGCTCCGTCGGCTTCGTCTACCTGCGCGGCTCCCGGGACCGTACCGCGGACATGCGCCGGATCCAGGGCGCCAAGGCCACCCTGGAGGAGGCCGGGCACACGGTGACCGTGGACATTGACGAGACCGCCCGGCGCCCCTTCGCGGAGGCGGAGGCCGAGCGGTACGAGCGGGCCGGAGTCCGCTCCGAGGGCTTCGACGCCAGAGCGGACCGTCTGCAGGAGTCCTCAGACGAGAAGTGGACGCGCGGCCGACAGATCGCCGCGAGCTACCAGGGCGAGCCGGTGAAGGTCGACCACTACTCGGCCGGACGGCACATGCGGGATCTGGAGCGGGCACGCACGCTTTTTGGCCAGTCGGTCGCCGAGCAGCAGGAAGCGGACCGGTGCCGGGGCCGGGCGGACAGTGCGGCGTTCTACGAGGAGGGACGCAAGCACCCGGGCACGACCCTCCGCCGCCTGGACCAGCTGAACGCCGACCGGCGGCGGGTGGAGCGGCAGATGGAGCGGGTGGTCCGGACCGCCGAGGGGTGCACGGAGGCAGGCAACCCCCTCGGCCCCCAGCTGATCGTGGATCACCTTGCCAAGCTGGACGCCGACCACCACGACCTGTGTGACCAGATCGCCCACTGGGACGCTCACCTTCTCGAGGTCCGGGCGGCCGGCGTCAAGATCTGGAGCAAGGACGACTTCGCCCCCGGCGACTACGCCCAGCTCGGTGAGCGCTGGTACCTGGTCCTCCGGGCCAACGCGAAGTCCCTGACCGTCCCGAGGTCGGTGGACTGGAAGGCCCGGGTCTACAACCGGGACAACCAGGCCGGGACGTCCACGAGCACCCTCCCGT
>NZ_JBSGUP010001126.1:0-1312 GCF_053607985.1 Streptomyces sp. NPDC055078 | reverse complement strand
GGGGCCCTGGGGACACCACGGTCCCGTATCCGCCCGCCCGGCGCCCGATTCCGCCGACGATGTCGAACTCATCGGCGTGGACTTCAACGCGGCTCTCGTTGCCGAGGCCGAACGCCTCGCGTCCTCCGAGGACCTGCCCTGCCGCTTTTTGCACGGTGACGCCTTCGCCCTCGGCGAACCGGCCACCGTCTATGTCTCCACCGGTGTCCTCCACCACTTCCGCGGCCGGGACCTGGACGCCTTCTTCGCCGCCCAGTCCGTTTCCGCCTCCGGGGCGGCGGCGTTCTGCCACTTCGACATCGCCGCCCCCGGACGCTCCGCCATCGGACGCTCAGCCATCGGTGCGCGGATCTTCCACCGGGCCCGGACGCGCGACCTGCTCGGCAGACACGACGCTGTGGTCTCCGCACGCCGCGCCCACGACGACGCCACCCTGCTCCGGGCGGCGGCGCACGCGCGCGGCCTGACGCCTTTGGTGTACGAGCCGGGGGAGCGCGGCAACCCGTTCTGCGCCCAGGTACGCCCGGTGATCGGCGTACGGCCGGAACTCCTTCCCGACCTGCGGGCCGCGCTCGGCACCCGCTCGTCGGGGCGGCTCGTCGGGGAACCGTCGGGAGGGCGGGCCACTCCGGGAAACCAAGGGCGGGCCACTCCGGGAAACCAGGGGCGGGCCACTCCGGGAAACCAAGGGCGGGCCACTCCGGGAAACCAAGGGCGGGCGACTCCGGGGGGCCACCGGACGCCGGGCGCGGGTGCCGTATGAACGCCCTGCTGCTTCTGGTCCTCGCGCTCACGGACGCCGCGTTCTCCGGACTCCGCGCCTCCGCCGGGCGGAACGGCCGGATCCGCAAGGCCGCCGCCCATGTGCTCGCCGCCCGGCGGGGGGTCGCCGTCGGCGCCCCGGCGCTCGCCCTGACCGCGGTCGTCGCGACAGGGCTGCTGCTCCTCGCGGACAGCCCGGCGGACCGCTACGCCGAACTCGACGCGGGGGCCCGGCGCATGCTCCTCGTCATCACCCCGTACGCGACGGTCGTCGGCCTCGGTCTGGCCTGCTGCCTCTGGGCACCGCTCCGGGTCGGCACCCTGGCCTCGGTGGTCGGCCTCGGCCCGCTCACCCTGCTGCGGCCCGTGGTGGTGCTGGCCGGGGCAGCCGCGGCGGGCTGGGGGTCGCTGCCGGCCGCTGCCGTCGCGGCGACGGCGTCGGCGAGCGCCTTCCTGGTCGAACCGCTGACCCACCGCCGCTGGTACGCCGTACCGCTGTGACCCCGCGCGCCCGGGTCCGGGTGTCCCCCGGCCGGGCCGGGCCGTGTCC
>NZ_JBSGUP010001125.1:0-1316 GCF_053607985.1 Streptomyces sp. NPDC055078 | reverse complement strand
GTATCGCCCAGTGCCCTGTTCCCCAGGGCGCCCCCGACTACCCGGTCGTCATCCGGCCCATCCAGGGCCCCGGCGGAGGCGATGCGTGAGCGAAGGAGACCTCGGCGCTGGGCCGGGCGACGGCCGGCCCCGGCCCGCCCTGCCGCGCGGGGCGACAGGCCGACCCTTCACCGTCGGCGGGCGCGGCCCGCGGCTCAACCGGTCCCGGACGCCAGGTCGGCCGGGGAGTGACGGCCCGGGCGCGCGCCGCTGACATGTGGTCCGGCCATGAAACGATGGCTCCATGGTGCGGGAGTCCAGTCTTGAGGAACGGGGCCGCTACGGCCGTCGTCATCCACGGCCGGGGCTGACCACGGCATCGGTCGTGGCGGCGGGCCGCCGGGTGATCGAACGGGACGGACTGGACGCGCTGACCATGCGTGCCGTGGCGCGGGAGCTGGACACCGCGGCGACCTCGCTCTACCGGCATGTCACCGACCGCGACACCCTGTTGCTGGCCATCCTGGAGCAGATCGCCGAGGGTCTGCCGGTGGCGGTGCCGGGCGATTCGCCCGAGGAGCGTCTGCTGCGGCGGCTGATCGAGGCGCACGACTATCTCGCCGGCCATGTGTGGGTGCTGCACATCCTCATCCGCGGCGATCTCGTCGCCGAGACCGCGTTCTCCTTCGCCGACGCGTGCTTCGCCGACTTCATGGCGGCCGGGCTCTCTCCCCGGGAGGCGCTGTCCGCCTACTGGGCGTGCTGGCATCTGCTGCTCGGTGAACTGCTCGCCCAGCACCCCCTGGTGCCGCCGCGCGAGCCGACCCAGCGCAGCCTGGCGGTGGAGCGTGTCGACCCCGAGCGGCTGCCGGCCTTCGTCCGCGTCATCCGGGCGTACCAGGATTCCGGAGACGGAGACGGAGACGGGGACGGGGACACGGACACCTTCAGCGGCCCGATCCGCGGGCTGCTGAGCGCGCTGCTGGCGCCGCGTCGATGAGGCCGGCCGTGCCCCCTGCCCGGGATCGGTGGGGACGACGGCCGCCGGTACCCGTGATGTCGCCGCCGGCGGAAGCACCCGCCGCCGGCGACCGCCGGGCACCCGGTCAGCTCCGGGTCGCGGCGACGCGCCACTGACGCGCGCCGGTCTGGGCCGACCACATGGCGGCGTAGCGGCCCTTGGCCACCAGCAGTTCCTCGTGGGTGCCGCGCTCGGCGACGCGGCCGTCGTCGATCACCAGGATCTGGTCGGCTCCGGTGACGGTGGACAGCCGGTGGGCGATGACGAGCACCGTCTTCTCGGCGACGAGGGCGTCGATGGCCTGCTGGACCGCGAC
>NZ_JBSGUP010001124.1:0-1322 GCF_053607985.1 Streptomyces sp. NPDC055078 | reverse complement strand
GCTTCAGACGGCGCGGTCGCGTCGGCGTCTGGCCAGTTCATCGGCGGGATTGTTCCCGATCAGGGTTTCGCCGGTGTCGATACGCTCGCCGTGCAGCTGCGAGAGCGCCGCCTCGACGTCGCGCCAGACCACGCCGACGGCGATTCCGAAGACCCCCTGGCCCCCCTGGAGCAGATTGACGACCTCGTCGGGCGACGAGCACTCGTAGACCGTGGCGCCATCGCTCATCAGCGTCATCCGCTCCAGATCGGCTTTGTCCCGGTCCCGCAGATGCTGTACGGCGGCGCGGATGTTCTGCAGCGCCACACCCGTGTCCAGAAACCGCTTGACGACCTTGAGGACGACGACATCGCGGAAGCCGTAGAGCCGCTGGGTGCCCGACCCGTGGGCGGGCCTCACGCTGGGCTCGACCAGGCCGGTCCGGGCCCAGTAGTCGAGCTGTCGATAGGTGATCCCCGCCGCCGCACACGCGGTGGGACCCCGGTAGCCGACCGTCTCCGGTGCCGCCGGCGGATCGACCACACCCCCGGGGAACGGATACGGCCCACCCGCCCCCAGACCTCTACCGGGGGCGCCCCCAACCGCACTGTCGCCGCTGCTTCTCACGCCGACCCCTCCGTCCTTGACCTGCCGAGTCGACGGTAGGCAGTCACCCGGGGTGCGTCAACGATCGCCACACTCGGCACGCCGAGTGATAATCACCCTGAGAGTGGTTTACCGTGTCCTAAATTGGGGAAAGGGTGGCCGAATGGGTCATAGCGACCGCATTACGGGCTCCCGGCTCAACGGCCACCACGGCCCGCCCCACAGCGGTCACTGACTGTTGGTTCCGAAGTCCTCCGGCGAGATCTGGTCGAGGAACTCACGGAACTTCTCCACCTCGTCCTCCTGCTCGTCGGGGATCGCGATCCCCGCGTCGTCGAGCACACCGTCACTGCCGAAGATCGGCGTACCGGTGCGCAGGGCCAGCGCTATGGCGTCGGACGGACGCGCGCTCACCTCGACTCCGCTGGCGAAGACCAGCTCCGCGTAGAAGACCCCTTCACGCAGATCGGTGATGCGGACCTCGGTCAGTTCCTGGCCCACCGCTTCCAGCACATCCTTGAAAAGGTCATGCGTCAGCGGCCTGGCCGGTGCCATGCCCTGCTGAGCGAAGGCAATGGCGGTCGCCTCCCCGGGACCGATCCAGATGGGGAGGTACCGGTCGCCTCCCACTTCACGCAGGAGCACGATCGGTTGGTTGGAGGGCATTTCCACCCGGACACCCACAACGTCGAGCTCGTTCACACAGCAACCCTAGGACGTGCCCGACCCCTTTGGGT
>NZ_JBSGUP010001123.1:0-1324 GCF_053607985.1 Streptomyces sp. NPDC055078 | reverse complement strand
GTGGACGGCCGTACCGCACTGATCGTCGCCCACCGGCTGACCCAGGCGGCGACCGCCGACCGCATCGTCGTCATGGAGGCCGGACGCGTCGTCGAGACCGGTACACACGACGGACTGCGGGCGGCCCGGGGCCGCTACGCCGCCCTGTGGGCGGCGTGGTCGGACACCCGTGACGCCGGCCCCGAGAACCCCCCGCCCCCCACAGGCTCATCATTCAGCAACCCGAACCGAAGGACCACCGATGGCCCGCTCACCCAGAGCTGAACGGCTCGCCACCGCGCTCGTCTCCGTACTTCTGCTGACCGGCACCGTCGCCGCCTGCGGTGGTGACTCCAAGGACGATTCCGACGACGGCGCGGCCGCGAAGGGCACGTCGGGCGACTCCGCCTTCCCGGTCACGATCCCGCACAAATACGGCAGCACCAAGGTCGCATCGGAGCCCAAGCGGATCGTCACGGTCGGACTGACCGACCAGGACGTCGTGCTCACCCTGGGCAAGGTTCCGGTCGGCACCACCGAGTGGGTCGGCGGCTACAAGGGCGCCATCGGCCCCTGGGCCGAGGACGAACTGGGCGGCAAGCCGGCGCCCGCCGTCCTCAAGGACACCGGCACCGGCCCTCAGGTCGAGAAGATCGCCGCGCTCAAGCCGGATCTGATCCTCGCGGTCTACGGCGGGCTCACCAAGGAGCAGTACGACTCGCTGTCGAAGTTCGCCCCCGTCGTCGCCCATCCGAAGGAGTACAACGACTACGGCGTTCCGTGGCAGGAGCAGGCCAAGCGGATCGGCAAGGCGCTCGGGAAGTCCGCGGAGGCCGACAAGGCCGTCGCCGATGTGGAGTCGAAGATCGCGGCAGCGGCCAGGCCCGAGTTCAAGAACGCCACCGCGCTCATGGCCACCCCGTACGAGGGCATGTTCGTCTTCGGCAGCCAGGACCCGCGCTCCCGGCTGCTCACCAATCTCGGCTTCAAGCTGCCCGCCGGACTGGACAAGGCGATCGGCGACAAGTTCGGCGCGAACATCAGCAAGGAGCGCACCGATCTGCTCGACCAGAAAGCCATCGTCTGGATGGTCACCGATGTCGCCAAGGACACGGCCAAACTGCACAAGGACGCCTCGTACGGCGATCTGAAGGTGGTCAAGGACGGCCGTGAGGTCTATGTCCACGAGAGCAGCGACTACGGCCACGCCATGTCGTTCGGAACCGTCGCCAGCCTGCCGTTCGTCGTCGAGCGGCTCGCCCCGCAGCTCGCCGCCGCCGTCGACGGAAAGCCCGCCACCAAGGTGGCGCAGCCTGCTTCCTGATCCGTACGCGGCGGGGGCCGG
>NZ_JBSGUP010001122.1:0-1324 GCF_053607985.1 Streptomyces sp. NPDC055078 | reverse complement strand
GGATGCCGACGGGGACGTCCTGGGGTGCGGCGACGGTCCCGGCGGCCAGGTCGGCGAGGACCAGGGCGAGCGCTCCGCCGAGCGCGGCGACCGGCAGCCATCCTGGGGCTGGTGTGACCAGCGGCACAGGCCGGACGTCAGCTCTCCGGGCGCTCCTCGGGGACCGCCTCGACGCTCGGGGCCGAGTCGGTCGGCGCCGCACTGCTCGCGCCGACCGCGCCGTTCGTCAGGGCCAGCTCCTTCGGTGAGAGCACCGGGGGGCGGGTGGACGGGGTGCGCCGGGAGGAGCCGGTCCACGCGGGGCGGGCGGGGCGCTTGACGAGCTGGGAGAAGATCTCGGCGATCTGCTCCTTGCCCAGCGTCTCCTTCTCCAGCAGTTCGAGGACCAGGTTGTCGAGAACGTCGCGGTTCTCGACGAGGATCTCCCATGCCTCGTTGTGAGCTGTCTCGATGAGCTTCTTGACCTCTTCGTCGACGAGCGCGGCGACCTCTTCCGAGTAGTCGCGCTGGTGCCCCATCTCCCGGCCCAGGAAGGGCTCGGTGTTGTCGCCGCCGAACTTGATCGCGCCGAGCCGCTCGGTCATGCCGTACTGCGTGACCATGGAGCGGGCGGTGGCCGTCGCCTTCTCGATGTCGTTGGCCGCGCCCGTGGTCGGGTCGTGGAAGACCAGCTCCTCGGCCGCGCGCCCGCCCATCATGTAAGCGAGCTGGTCGAGCATCTCATTGCGCGTGGTCGAGTACCTGTCCTCCTCCGGGAGCACCATGGTGTAGCCCAGGGCCCGGCCGCGGGACAGGATGGTGATCTTGTGCACCGGGTCGGAGTTCGGTGAGGCCGCCGCGACCAGGGCGTGTCCGCCCTCGTGGTACGCGGTGATCTTCTTCTCCTTGTCCGACATGATCCGGGTCCGCTTCTGCGGGCCCGCGACCACCCGGTCGATCGCCTCGTCCAGCGAGTGGTTGTCGATCAGCTTCTTGTCGCTGCGCGCGGTGAGCAGCGCGGCTTCGTTCAGCACGTTCGACAGGTCGGCACCGGTGAAGCCGGGCGTGCGCCGGGCGACGGCGCCGAGGTCGACGTCCGGGGCGACCGGCTTGCCCTTCTGGTGGACCTTGAGGATCTCCAGCCGGCCCTGCATGTCCGGGCGGTCGACCGCGATCTGCCGGTCGAAGCGCCCGGGGCGCAGCAGCGCCGGGTCGAGAATGTCCGGCCGGTTGGTGGCGGCGATCAGGATGACCCCGCCCTTCACATCGAAGCCGTCCATTTCTTTGTTTATCTGTTTGAGCGTCTGCTAGGTGTCGTTTTGGAATCTGGTTTGGCGTGTTCTGC
>NZ_JBSGUP010001121.1:0-1325 GCF_053607985.1 Streptomyces sp. NPDC055078 | reverse complement strand
CGGCTGCACCGACGCCGGCGACGGCCGGCGCCCGGACGGCCCGATCCGGCTCCGCTTCCAGTCGCTGGCCTGGCAGCAGGAGTCCGTCGACGCCAACAAGGAGCTGGTACGGGAGTGGAACGCCCGGCACCCCGAGGTCCGGGTCCAGTATGTCCAGGGCACCTGGGACAGCGTCCACGACCAACTGCTGACCTCCTTCGAGGGCGGCGAGGCCCCCGACATCATCCATGACGCCTCCGACGACCTCGCCGACTTCGCCTACGGCGGTTACCTCGCCGATCTCACCGGACTGCTGCCCGAGCGGCTGCGGTCCGACATCCCGGCGCGGAGCTGGGAGACCGCGACCTTCGGCAAGGGTGTCTACGGTGTGCCCTTCCTCCAGGAACCACGGGTCCTGATCGCCAACAAGAAGATCCTCGACGCCTCGGGCGTCCGGATTCCGACCGTGGCCGAACCGTGGAGCTGGGAGGAGTTCCGCGAGGTCGCCCGGGTGCTGACCGCCACGATGGGGAAGGGGAAGTACGCCGTCGCCTGGCCGCTCAAGGACCCGGTGTCCGCCACCCTCAACCTGGGGCTCTCGGCCGGGGGCCGGCTCTTCCACCGGGGCACCGACGGGAAGGTCACCATCCGGTTCACCGCCGGGGACGGGGTGGTGCCCCGTACGGTCCACGACCAGGTCAACACCGACAGGACCGCGTCCCGCAGCACCCTCGGCATGGGTGGCTCCGACACCCTGCCCGGGTTCTTCGGCGGCAGATACGCGATGGTCCCCCTCGGGTTCTCCTACCGCCAGCAGATCGTCCAGCAGGCCCCTGAGGGCTTCGAGTGGACGGTGCTGCCCGCCCCGGCGGGGCCGGAGGGGCCCGTGCAGGGCGTCAGCCCGCAGACCCTGTCGATCGCCGAGGACAGCCCGTACAAGCAACAGGCCGCGCGGTTCATCGACTTCATGCTCCAGCCGCGGAACATGGTGCGGCTCGCCCGGGGCGACTGGATGCTGCCGACCGGGTCGGCGGCCCTGGCCGACCCCGCCCTGCGCGCCCCCCGCCACGGCTGGGCGGTCGGCACCGCGCTCGCCCGCGGGTTGCGGCCCGCGCCGGCGCAGTCGGTACGCGGGTATCCCGAGTGGAAGGACAAGGTGGCGACCCCCGCGTATCAGGAGTACTACAGCGGCGCCATCAACTCCGCGGAGCTGCGCCGCCGGCTGACCCGCGACGGGAATCTGGTGCTGGCCCGCTATCAGCGCTGAGGCACCTGCGGTTGGGCGCGCGTGGGGGCCCGTGTCCCGCACCGGGTGCGCACACCAGCCCCTCCGGCGTTTGAGGAGC
>NZ_JBSGUP010001120.1:0-1328 GCF_053607985.1 Streptomyces sp. NPDC055078 | reverse complement strand
GGTGCTCGCCGCGCGGCTCGGCGGGGAGGCGGGCCTGGTCGGCGCGGCGGACCTGGCCCGCCAGGGTTAGCCCCGCCCCTGTGCCCGGGGCGCCCCGGCCCGCGCCCGTGCCCATGGTCCTTTCCACCTCAGCCCCCTGCGCCGGAGCCCCTGCGCAGTCCCTGCCCGTGCTCGGGCTTGCGCCCGGGGCTGACATTGCCCACCCGGGTGCGCAAAATCAGCCCGTTGGGGGTCCCCCCGGACGGAGTCTGGGGGAGATTGAGGACACGCCCGGAGGGCGTGCCGCTCCACTGTGGCGCGGTTTCACACACAAGGTGTGCCCCGGTTGCCGGGGCTCCGCCCCGGACCCGGCGCCTCCTGAGGAGAAGCCTGAGCGGCAAGGGGCCCGGGCGCAGGGGCGTGGGCCATCGGGCCGGGCGGGGAACACGGGGCGCGGGAACCCCCGAGCCCGGCGTGGCCACGGGCCGGGCATGGCCGCGCGGCGGGCGTGGGGAAACATAGGCTGCGGGTATGGTCACCGCGCTGCCGAACTCCCGTACCGCCTCCGACGGTTCCCCCACCCTCCGCGTCCTCACGTACAACATCCGCTCCCTCCGCGACGACGAGGCCGCCCTCGTCCGCGTCATCCGCGCCTGCGAGCCGGACCTCGTCTTCATCCAGGAGGCCCCGCGCTTCTTCCGCTGGCGCAAACACGCGGCCCGCCTCGCGTCGAAGACCGGTCTTGTCGTCCTGAGCGGGGGCGCGACCGCCGCCGGTCCGCTGATGCTGTGCTCGCTGAGTGCGACCGTGGAGCGTACGGAGGATGTGCTGCTGCCGCTGACCCCGGGCCTGCACCGCCGTGGCTTCGCGACGGCCGTCGTACGGTTCGGGGGAGCGCGCGTCGGGGTGCTCAGCTGCCATCTGAGTCTTCAGGAGGAGGAGCGCTACGCCCAGGCGGGGATGCTCCTCGACAGGCTCGCGGCCATGGACGTTCCGTATGCGATCGCCGCCGGGGATCTCAACGACCGCCCCACGGGCCGGAGCTTCCAGCGGCTGGCGGCCGAACTGCAGGACTGCTGGGCCGTCGCCCCCTGGGGCGGCGAGAACACCTTCCCGCCGGTCGACCCGCGTCGGCGGATCGACGCGATCTTCGCGAGCAAGGGGGTCGAAGTGCTGGGCTGCGGTGTGCCGGTGGACCTCCCCGGCATCACTCCGGCGGATCTGAGCGCGGCCACCGACCACCTTCCGGTGCTGGCCGCGCTCACCGTCCCCGCCACCCCGTAGGGGATCGGCCCACCCAACAGGGCCGGGCGGGGGGGGGGGGGGGCGAGCACCCCCCCCCCCCCCCC
>NZ_JBSGUP010001119.1:0-1336 GCF_053607985.1 Streptomyces sp. NPDC055078 | reverse complement strand
GGGTACGGCTGCGGCCGTACCCCCGGCGGGGGCGGACCGCCGGGTTCTGGGCGCGCGGTTCCCCACCGTTGCGGTGGACGGGATGGAGTGGGACGTGAACGAGGTGGCGACCGCGCTGTTCGAGGCGGGAGCCGAGGACCTTGCCGTTCCGGTACCGACCACGGACACCCTCTATGCGGCCCTGCGGGCGGCGGTGCGGACCGTGGGCCCCGGGGGCATCGCGAAGGAAGCCCCGGGGTTCGCCGGACTCCCTGATGACGAATTCGAGGAAGTGCGGCAGTGCCGGGAGTTCGCCTACCGGCTCGCGCTCTCGTTCTGGTACCGGGGCGCGCGGTCGCGGCCGATGACGGCCGGTGAAGCCGCCGCAGCCCTGTACCTGTCGGACCTGTGGGCCTACCGGCCCACCGACTTCTCCGACCCGGCACGCCGTACCCCGCTGGTCGCCCGCGCTTTGCGGCAGGGCGCTGCCAGGGTGCCGCTGGCGGCCCTGGTGCGTCTCGGCGCGGCCCTGGGTGCGGAGATGGCCGGAACCGGGCGCGAGCGGGCCCAGGGGCGGGGGTGGCTGTATGGGCAGGTGCTGCCGGACCGTCACCATCGCCGGTTCTGCTTCGACTTCCTGCGTGCCCAGCCCCAGCAGCCGAGTGCGCTCATCGTCCGCCCGGACGCCGGGGGGTACGTCCTCGGGCTGATCCCCCCGCCCGGTCCGGGCGGGATCTGGCGGCGTCCGGTCCGGGCGGAGTGGTGAGCGTGGCCGTGAGCACGCGCAACCGCGTGCGGCGGCTGCGGTCGATGGTGGGCGACCGGTGCGCCTACTGCCGCCGGGGCTTCACTGCCGACCGGCATCCGACCGTCGACCACATCGTTCCGTACTCGCTGTTCCGCACCAACCGGGTCGGGCACCTGACACTCGCCTGCCACGACTGCAACCACTACAAGGCCGACCGACTGCCCCTGTCGCTGGCGCTGCTCATCCTCCAGTCGGCCCACCCGACCGACCACCCGACCGCCCCCGCGTCGACTCCCGCTGTTCACCCGGCCGGACCGGTGTTCACCGGTCCGGCCGGTTGGGCCGGTTGGCTCGCGCTGGCCCGACTCGCGCACCTCTACGAGTCGGCCGCACGGTCGGCCCCTGACCGGGTCAAACTCCACCGCCGCCGCCGGGCACCCAACCCCGCCCGCCCGTCGATCCAGTCGACCCCCACGCCCGATCGATCGACCCGGCATCGGGGCAGGGACGATCTACCCCTGACCTGCGTGACGACCCCCGTCACACCCGTCTGGAGTCGGCCCCGTACGGACAGGAAGCCGCCGCGTGAACACACCCGCCCAACCCGTG
>NZ_JBSGUP010001118.1:0-1342 GCF_053607985.1 Streptomyces sp. NPDC055078 | reverse complement strand
C
Source organism: Streptomyces sp. NPDC055078 (assembly GCF_053607985.1). Taxonomy (NCBI): domain Bacteria; kingdom Bacillati; phylum Actinomycetota; class Actinomycetes; order Kitasatosporales; family Streptomycetaceae; genus Streptomyces; species Streptomyces sp. NPDC055078. The sequence continues at coordinate 1,341 of NZ_JBSGUP010001118.1, read as the reverse complement.
CCCCCATGGGAGCCGGGCCCTTCGGCGAATCGCGCGCCGCGCGCTACCGCACGAACACTCCCGCCTGGCTCGCCAGGTCCAGGAAGTACTGCGGGGCCACGCCCAGCACCAGGGTCACCACCACGCCCAGGCCGATCGCTGTCATCGTCATCGCCGAGGGGACCGCGACGGTCGGGCCGTCTGCCTTCGGCTCGCTGAAGAACATCAGGACGATGACGCGGATGTAGAAGAACGCCGCGATCGCGGAGGAGATGACACCGACGACGACCAGTGCCCCGGCGCCGCCCTCCGCCGCCGCCTTGAAGACGGCGAACTTGCCCGAGAAGCCCGAGGTCAGCGGAATGCCGGCGAAGGCGAGCAGGAAGATCGCGAACACCGCCGCGATCATGGGCGAACGCCGCCCGAGACCGGCCCACTTGGACAGATGCGTCGCCTCGCCGCCCGCGTCCCGTACCAGCGTGACGACCGCGAACGCGCCGATCGTCACAAACGAGTACGCGCCCAGATAGAAGAGCACCGACGACACACCGCTGGGCCGGGCCGCGATCACACCGGCCAGGATGAACCCGGCGTGGGCGATCGAGGAGTACGCCAGCAGACGCTTGATGTCGGTCTGGGTGATGGCGACGATCGCGCCGCCCAGCATGGTGACGATCGCGATCGCCCACATCACCGGCCGCCAGTCCCAGCTCATCCCCGGCAGCACCACGTACAGCAGCCGCAGCAGCGCGCCGAAGGCGGCCACCTTGGTCGCCGCGGCCATGAAGCCGGTGATCGGGGTGGGGGCGCCCTGGTAGACATCCGGGGTCCACATATGGAACGGCACCGCGCCGACCTTGAAGAGCAGACCCATCAGGATCAGCGCGACGCCGATGAGCAGCAGCGCGTCATTGCCCATGGTGTCGGCGAGCACCGGGTCGATGGTGCGGACGGTGCCGTCCACCACATCCGCGATCCGGGCGTACGAGACCGAGCCCGCGTACCCGTACAGCAGGGCGATCCCGAACAGCATGAACGCCGACGAGAAGGCGCCCAGCAGGAAGTACTTCACCGCGGCCTCCTGCGACATCAGCCGCTTGCGGCGGGCGAGCGCGCACAGGAGGTAGAGCGGGAGCGAGAAGACTTCGAGCGCGATGAACAGCGTCAGCAGATCGTTGGCGGCGGGGAACACCAGCATGCCCGCGATGGCGAAGAGCGCCAGCGGGTAGACCTCGGTGGTGGTGAACCCGGCCTTGACCGCGGCCTTCTCGCTGTCGCTGCCGGGGACCGAAGCACCCTGCGCGGCGAAGGAGTCTATGGCGTTGCCGTGGACCGCCGGGTCGAGCCTGCGCTCGGCGAAGG
>NZ_JBSGUP010001117.1:0-1342 GCF_053607985.1 Streptomyces sp. NPDC055078 | reverse complement strand
GCCGAAACAGGGCGTCACCCAACTGATGGAACAGGCCAACCGGGACGCGAAATGGGACGGCGCGTGCGGACCGGGCGCGATCTACGGGCCGAATCTCAAGCCGGGGTCCCGCGCCTGCTGGGCACCCGACGACGCGACGTCGGGTGAGTGGATCCCGCAGGCCATCACCGGGGTCTCCGACGCGCAGGAGGACGAGAACTGGGGCGACTCCCCCGCCGACCCCGTGGTCGTCGCCACCTACGACAAGACCAACCCGGGGCGTACCGACTACGCCGCCGACCGGGGCACGTGCGAGAACCCGTCCGTCTCCGACGCCTGCAACGAGAAGGGCGTACGGATCACCTTCATCAACCAGTCCACCGGCAAGTACCGTCATGTCCTGCTGGTCTGGCCGTATCTGAACGCGAACAACAACATCTCCTTCGACGCGCTGCACGCGCGCGAGGGCAAGTGTCCGGCCGACGGTCCGGTGACCAAGAGCTGCCGCGCGCAGAACGGCATCCACGCCGGAGGCATGACCTGGTACGGCAACTACCTCTACGTCGCCGACACCGCCAACGGCATGCGGGTCTTCGACATGCGCAAGATCATGGACCTGAACCCCGACCAGAACGCCGATGTCCATGACCCGACCCCCGACGGTCTGAAGAGCAATGTCAAGGAGAAGCGGAAGGTCGGCCGCCAGAGCAATGTCTGGTTCGGCTTCGGCTACCGCTATGTCATGCCTCAGGTGGCGACGCTGAAGTTCACCACCGCGCGCAACGCGGGCGCGACAGACAAGAACCAGTGCTACGCCACCGGCCGCCCGAAGGCGTCGTACGTCTCCCTGGACCGTACCGGCACCGACAGTCTTGCCCTGGGCGAGTACTGCAACTACAAGAACGGCAGCACCAGCCCCGGCCGGGTCGGCACCTTCCCGATGGCGTCGCTGGCGGCGGCCGTGGAGGCGCCCAACACCACCGTCAACGCGACCGAAGCGTTCGGGCTGCCGGACGGCGGGAACCTCGGCAACGAGCGCATGTGGCACAAGATCCAGGGTGTGCTGCGCCACGAGGGCAAGTGGTACTTCCACCGCAGCAATATGTACAGCAACGGACGGCTGCTCCAGGCGACCGAACAGTCCGGACAGCTCGTGGCCAACCCCAAGGCGCTGGAGTCCTCCGTCGGGCCCGAGGATCTCTATATGGAGCACGGCCGGGGCAACAACCAGCCCCCCGAGCTGTGGTCCCTGAGCGAGCACGCGCCGAGTGCCGGCTGCGCGAGCTGTCAGCGGGAGGTCTACAGCTATCCGATGAGCAGCGTCATCAGCGGCTTCGGCTCATAGGCGCCGGGCCCGCCGAAC
>NZ_JBSGUP010001116.1:0-1344 GCF_053607985.1 Streptomyces sp. NPDC055078 | reverse complement strand
GCGGTCTGTGGAGGGCCCGCCCCGGGGCGCGGGAGAACCCTCGGCCGCCGTCCCGCACCGCGACGGCGGGTCCCGCACCGCGACGGCGGGTGCGGACGGCGGAGCCACGCCATCAGCGACGCCGTCAGCCGCGGCTTCGCCCGGGACCGCCCGGGTATGTCCGGTTGGTGTCCATGGACCGTCCCGCTATCTGAGACAGCGGTGCGGAGCTGCTGCCTCCACCCTCTTACGGGCCGTACTCCTCGGCTATGTTGAGCGGGAGTGGGACGAGAAGGAGTGACACCGGTGCCATCAGATCAGCAGGCACGCGCTCAGGCGTCTGCGATCACGCCGGGAAGACTGTCTCCCGACACGGATCCGGCCCCCACGGACAGGGTTCTCGCGCTGTTCGGCGGTCATCGGCTGTCCCCTGGGCAGCGGCGTATCGCGCAGTACATCACCGACCACCTCACCGAGGCCGCGTTCCTGTCGATCACGGATCTCGCGGAACGGGTCGGGGTCAGCCAGCCGTCGGTGACCCGGTTCGCCGCCTCCGTGGGGTTCAGCGGCTACCCCGCGCTGCGCGAGGCGCTGCAGCCGATCGCGCTGAGCGCGGTCGCCGCGTCGCCGGACACCCGGGAGGAGATCCGCCGCAATGAGCTGCAGGCCGCCGTCGATGCCGAGATCGAGAATCTGGAGAGCCTGCGCAGACTGCTCGCCGACACCAACCAGGTCCTCGACATCGGCCGCGAGCTGGCCCACTCGGTCCCGCTGACCATCCTGGGCCTGCGGATCTCCGTCTCGCTCGCCGAGTACTTCGCCTATGCCGCCCGGCGCATCCACCCCGATGTGCGGATGGTGACGCGCGGGGGCAGTGTCGCGTACGACGCGCTCCTCCAGTCCCGGGAAGCCGGCGGCACCTGGGTACTGGCCTTCGCGATGCCCCGCCACGCCCGTGAGACCCTCGCGGCGATGCGGACGGCCCACAGCACGGGCCTGAAGGTCGCCCTGATCACCGATCTCGCGCTGGGCCCGCTCGTCGACGAGGCCGACGCCGCGCTGACCGTGGCCACCGGCTCACGTCTCGTCTTCGACTCCTACGCGGCGCCCGGTGTCATCTCGGCGGCCCTCCTCCAGGCGATGGCCGATGCCGACCCGCAGCGGACCCAGTCCCGGCTGGAGGGCTACGAACACGCCGCCGAGCAGCACAACTTCTTCCTTGAGGACTGATGCGCCGTACCACTCCGGCAGTCCGTCCGCCGGGTGATCCGGCCCCTCACTCCCGGCATCACCAGCCGACGGGTCCGGAAACCACACCCACGAACCCGTGAGCCGGAACGGCCCCGTTTGCCGGGGGACTCGGAC
>NZ_JBSGUP010001115.1:0-1349 GCF_053607985.1 Streptomyces sp. NPDC055078 | reverse complement strand
GGGTCTCCCCAGACCCACCGGGCCGAGGTGGGCCCCTCCCACGCCGGAGGCTGTGGGGGAGGATCGCAAGGCGGAGGATCATCCTCGTACTGGACGTACTCGGATGACTCCGACAACACAGCGTGGGGGTCCCCACGGGCCGCTAGGCCCAGGGGGAGCGTGCCGGGCGTCGCGGGCCAGGCGGGACTTTCGCAACACGCCCTGGGCCCGGCGCCGGGTACATGTGTTCTGGCCAGGGCACCGGGGGACAGCCCGGCTTGATCACGCCCCTGGCTGTGCCAGGCTGGAGACCGGATTCCGGGAAGGGGTGGAGGCGGCGTGGCCGAAGGGCGATGGCGCAGGGCGGGCAGTGCCCTGCTGCGGGTGGTCGTGGTGTGGGCGGTGTCCACCCTGACGATGCTGGCACTCGCCGGACTGCTGCCCGACTTCCAGCTCCAGTCCGACGACGGTGACAGCGCCACCCGCACCGCCGTCACCGCGGCCTGGGGCGCGGGCGCCTTCGGTCTGCTGACCGCGCTGGTGTGGCCGCTGGTGGTACGGGCGCTGCTGCTTGTACCGGCGCTGGTGCTCGGCCTGCTGGTCTTCTTCCTCAACGGCTCGCTGCTGCTGCTCGCGCTATGGCTGATTCCCGACGACCGAGGCGACGCCGCCCCCGAGACCGCGGTCGTCGTCGCCGCGGTGATGTCCGCCGTCGCCTCGGCCACCTCCACCGCGCTCGCCGTCCGCGACGACAACGCCTACCGGCGCAGACTCTCCCGGCTCGCCACCCGCCGCCGGCGCCGCCAGCGCGGCTCCGACGCCGGTGACGAGGTCACCGGCTGCCCCGGCGTGGTCTTCCTCCAGCTCGACGGCGTCGGGCACGAGGTGCTGCTGCGCGCCGCGAAGGACGGGGTGATGCCGACCGTCGCCGACTGGCTCGCCACCACCCACCGGCTCACCCCCTGGCGCACCGACTGGTCCAGCCAGACCGGCGCGAGCCAGCTCGCCATCCTGCACGGCTCCAACCACGATGTCCCCGCCTTCCGCTGGTACGAGAAGGACAGCGGCCGGATCATGGTCAGCAACCGGCCCGCGAGCGCCGTGGAACTCCAGCGCCGCGCCGTCGCCAGCACCGGCGACGGCGGGCTCCTCACGGTCGACGGCGCGAGCCGTGGCAATCTCTTCAGCGGCGGGGCCGACCAGGTCGCGCTGGTGCTCTCTGTCTCCACCCGGCGCGGCCGGGCGAATCGTTCCCGCGCGGGCTATTTCGCGTACTTCTCCGATCCCGCGAACGCCGTCCGCACCGCCGTGTCCTTCATCGCCGAGGTTGCCCGCGAGATCCGGCAGTCGATCCGCGCCCGGCTGCGCGG
>NZ_JBSGUP010001114.1:0-1349 GCF_053607985.1 Streptomyces sp. NPDC055078 | reverse complement strand
CCGCAACGCCACCGGACCCGGCAACGGATCAACCGGCCGCACCAACTCCCCCGGCACCCCCAACGGCTCCCGACTCGTCGCCAGAACGGTGAGCCGGGGGCAGTGGGTGAGAAGGGTTTCGGTGAGTTCCGCGGCGGCCTCGATCAGATGCTCGCAGTTGTCGAGTACGAGGAGGAGGGCGCGGTCCCGCAGCTGGGCGACGAGCCGTTCGGCGGGGTCGGCGTGGGAGCCGCTCTCCGGGGCTATGAGGGTGGTCTGGCGCAGCCGTAGCGCGGACAGTACGGCTCCGGGGAGGGCGTCGGGGGTGTCGAGGGGGGCGAGTTCGACGAGCCAGGCGGTTTCGGGGGCGGCGGCCTCCTCGGCGAGCCGGGTCTTTCCGGAGCCGCCGGGTCCGGTGAGGGTGACCAGCCGGGAGCGGGTCAGATCGGCCCTGATGGTCTCGATGTCCGGGGCCCGGCCGACGAACGAGGTGAGCCGGGGGCGCAGATTGCCGCGTTCCGGGCGCTCGGGCGGCGGGCCGAGCAGTTCGGCGTACAGGGCCCGCAGCTCCGGGCCCGGGTCGGCGCCGAGTCCTTCGGCGATGGCGCGGCGGGCCTCCTCGTAGGCGACGAGGGCGTCGGCGTGGTGGCCCTCGGCCGCGAGAGCCCGGATCAGGAGGGCGCGGAAGGGTTCGTGGTACGGATGCGCGCCGGCCAGTTCCCGCAGTTCCGGTACGAGGCCGTCGAGGGCGCCGCGCTCCAGATCGGCCGCGATCCGCAGCCGCAGCGCGGTCAGGCGCCGGGCCTCGGGGCGGGCGGCGTACTCCGGATCGTCCAGGTCCGCGAGCGCGGGGCCGCGCCACAGGTCCAGGGCGGTGCGCAGGGTGTGGGCGGCGGTGTCGGCGGGCTGGTCCGCGGCGGTGCGGACCAGCCCTTCGAACTCGTACAGATCGACAACGTCGGCGGCGGCGACGAGCCGGTAGCCGCCCGGCGCGCTCTCCACGGCGTCCTTCCCGATCACCCGCCGCAGCCTGCCCACGAGCGCCTGGAGCGCGGCCGGCGCGTCCTGCGGCTCGTCCCCGCGCCATACGTCCCCGATCAGCACCCCGACGGGCACGGCCCGGCCCGGCCTGAGCGCCAGGGCGGCGAGCAGCCGGCGGAGACGGGGAGCGGTGAGAGGGACGGGGGTGCCGTGGGGGTCGAGCGCGAGGGTTCCGCCGAGGATGAGATACCGCACGGGACCATTGTGGCGTGCGGGGGTCCCTGCGGGGTGCTTGGCGGGTGGGCGACCTCCCGGGTGCGGGGGTCCCTGCGGGCTGCTGGGCGACTGGCCCAGCGCCCGGGGGCGGGGGCCCGGCCGGCCCGCGCCGA
>NZ_JBSGUP010001113.1:0-1358 GCF_053607985.1 Streptomyces sp. NPDC055078 | reverse complement strand
GGGCAGCAGGGACACCTCTCCCCCGAGGCCGCCGCCGATGTCGCCGAGGCCGAACAGGGAGAGCCCGAAGGACGTGTCCACCCGGGCCAGCAGACAGATCATCAGCACCGTGAGGAGCAGGGCGAGGGCGAGCCGGAGGGCGTGCTGCCAGAGCCTGGTGCGGGCGGGGGAGCGTACGGCCATCAGGAAGGCCGCGCCGAGCAGCAGTACGGCGGAGACGGCGAGCAGCCACCAGGCGCGGCCGTCGTGCGCGGCGAGGGTGCCCAGGTCGAGGGTCGCTCCCTCGGCGGAGACGCCCTCGGGGGCGCGCAGCACCCGGTCCAGCAGCCGGGGCATGGGCAGCCCGAACGGCCCCTCCACCTTGCCGTCCCAGGCCGCGCCGAGACCGAGAGTGAAGGCGAGCCAGACGAGGTTGGGCAGCCCGAGCAGGACGACGGCGAACGTCTCGGCCGGATGCCCTCGGGTCGCCGCGACCACGAGGCCGATGACCACGCCCAGGGCGACGTAGCAGAGCAGCAGGACGACCATGGCGTACGCGGCGGGCCGCACCGGCTCCTGGAAGCGCACCAGCCGGGCGGGCAGGGGGGCGCGGCGGGACACGACGAGGGCCAGCAGCAGTACGCCCGCCAGCCACAGCAGCCCGAGGACGAGGGTGAGCGGGACATCGGCCCGGAAGCCGGCCTGCGGGGCGGCGTCCAGCAGTTCTCCGACGTCGGAGATGGTCCCTTGCGGGGAGATGTCGAACGACTGACGGGCGATCAGAGAGAGGGCGACGAGGGCGAGGGCCCACAGCAGGGCCAGCCGGGCGGCCCAGCCGGCGAGTTCACGGGTGCCGGCGACGGCGCGGTGCCGCAGGGGTCGCAGAAAGCCGTGGGCGAGGGCCAGCGCACCCGCGAGGGTCACCGAGAGGGGGACGACGGTGAGTTCCGCCGATGCGCCACCGAGGGGTCCTGCGTCCCCGGTGATGTCGACGCCGCCGCCGACGGCCAGGACGACGACGGCCGCGACGATACGCGGGAAGGCGCCGCCCGGGAGGCCGGCGGCGCCCGCCGCCCACACTCCGAGTGCGGCGGTGCCGATCAGGGCGACCAGCCCGGCGGCGACCGCCACCAGGGCCTGAGCCCAGCCGTGGGCGGTGGGCGCGGTGCGCTCACGGTCCCGGGTTCCGTGCTGGTTCACGCTGTCACGCTATGCAGGGCGACGGCTCTCCGCCCGCCGGGCGGGGCCGGATGCGTCCGCTTGCGAAGCGCGCGGCATCGAGGCACACAATGAGTTGATATGCGAGGAATCCGAGGTTTCTCGGTTCTCGCTCTGTTCTCGCGTTGGGAAGAAGAGCCCGTGAGCGCCGAACCTCCACC
>NZ_JBSGUP010001112.1:0-1359 GCF_053607985.1 Streptomyces sp. NPDC055078 | reverse complement strand
GTGGAGGACCGTGGCTCGCTCGTGGGCGCTCTGGTGGTCGAGGAGACGGATGAGATTCTCGCCATCACCCTCGGCGGCGGTGTGATTCGCACGCGAGTCAATGAAGTCAGGGAGACCGGCCGTGACACCATGGGCGTCCAGTTGATCAACCTGGGCAAGCGCGATGCCGTTGTCGGTATCGCACGTAACGCCGAGGCCGGTCGCGAGGCCGAAGAGGTCGACGGGACCGACGAGACCGACGGTGAAACGGCCGAGGCGGCAGTTGAAGCGGCAGTCGAGGGCACCGAGCCCTCGGCCGGGGAGCACGAGGAGTAAAGCGTGAGTGGAGCCACGGGCGCCGGTTCGACCGCCGGCGGAGCTGCTGGAGCGAGCGGTGCCCGTGGCCCTGCCACGGACTCCCAGGGGGTTACGGTGACGGACACCCGGGGGCCTCAGCCCCCGTACGAGATGTTTGACGGCGAGCAGCCTGCGCCACAGCGGGCGGGGCAGCCGTACCACCCGCCGCAGGCATACCCGACGCCCCAGGGCGGTGGCGGGACCCAGACAGGCGTCCGACTGCCGCGCACCGGGGCACGTACGACCCCGCGGACCCGGAAGGCACGGCTGCGGGTGGCCAAGGCCGACCCGTGGTCGGTGATGAAGGTCAGCTTTCTGCTCTCGATCGCGCTCGGCATCTGTACGGTGATCGCCGCCGCGGTGCTGTGGATGGTCATGGACGCCATGGGCGTCTTCTCCACAGTCGGCGGGACGATCAGCGATGCCACCGGCTCGACGGACAGCAATGGCTTTGACCTCCAGGCGTTCCTTTCGCTGCCGCGGGTGCTGATCTTCACCTCGGTCATCGCGGTGATCGACGTGGTCCTGGCCACCGCGCTGGCAACGCTCGGAGCATTCATCTACAACCTGTCCGCCGGGTTCGTGGGCGGTGTGGAGCTGACGCTGGCGGAGGACGAGTAGCGGGGCCGGGGGCCGGGATCCCGGGATTTGGGAGCTGCGCCGGACGTGCGCTAATCTTCAGTGGTCAGCGCACAGCGCGGCGGGGCTATAGCTCAGTTGGTTAGAGCGCATCCCTGATAAGGATGAGGCCACAGGTTCAAATCCTGTTAGCCCCACAGCCGGAGTACGCAAGGAGCGGGTGTTTTCCCAGGTGGGAAGCACCCGCTCTTTACGTTTGGTCCGGCTCCAGGTGTCGGTCTGCGTTGGTCTCACTCGGTGACGCCTGGGGCGACCCGCTTGATCGTCTCCCAGAATTCTCCCAGCCTCTCCCCCGCAGCATGCAGGCCCACTGCTGGATGGCGCCGCAGAGATTCCGTCTGTCTCGGCTGGCAATCGGGCTTCGGGGTCCCGTCCTCTTCGCTC
>NZ_JBSGUP010001111.1:0-1365 GCF_053607985.1 Streptomyces sp. NPDC055078 | reverse complement strand
GCACCGCACGCCCCTCCCCATAGGGCGCCGCCGCCAGCAACCCCTCCCTCAGGGCTCTCGACGCCGCGTCCGCGCCCGCCGCCCGCAGCAGCGCCAGCGGCACGCCCTCCCGGAGCCGCAGCTCCAGCAGGATGCGCTCGACCCGGCGGTCCTCTTCGGACAACAGCTCGCGTCCGGCGCCCGGCGACCTCCCCTGGGCCAGGGCCGACGCATAGGCGCCCGGGTGCTTCACATTCCACCAGCGCACCCCGCCGACATGGCTGTGCGCGCCGGGGCCCGCGCCCCACCAGTCGGCGCCGCGCCAGTACAGCTCGTTGTGCAGGCAGCGCCCGGCGTCGGTCGTGGCCCAGTTCGAGACCTCGTACCAGGAGAAGCCCGCGTCGGCGAGCACGGAGTCCGCGATGAGATAGCGGTCGGCGTGGACGTCGTCGTCGGTCATCGGGACCTCGCCGCGCCGGATGCGCCGGGCCAGCTGGGTGCCCTCCTCCACGATCAGCGCGTACGCGGAGACATGGTCGGGCCCCGCGCCCACCGCGGCCTCCAGCGAGGCCCTCCAGTCGTCGTCGCTCTCCCCGGGGGTGCCGTAGATCAGATCGAGGTTGATGTGCTCGAAGCCCGCGGCACGGGCCTCCGCGACGCACGCCTCGGGACGGCCGGGGGTGTGCGTACGGTCCAGCACCTTCAGCACATGCTGCCGCGCGCTCTGCATCCCGAAGGAGATCCGGTTGAAGCCTCCGGCCCGCAGCTCCGCCAGATACGCGGGGTCGACGGACTCCGGATTCGCCTCGGTGGTGATCTCCGCGCCGTCCGCGAACCCGAACTCCTCCCGTACGGCCTCCAGCATCGCCACCAGGTCGCCCGCTGCCAGCAGGGTCGGTGTGCCGCCGCCGACGAAGAGCGTCCGCACCGGGCGGGGATCGTCGCCGAGGACCTTGCGGGCGAGGCGGACCTCGTCGGCGAGGGTGGCCGCGTAATTGTCCCGGGAGGCCAGGACGCCGCCCGAGCCGCGCAGCTCGGGCGCGGTGTAGGTGTTGAAGTCGCAGTAGCCGCAGCGCGTGGCGCAGTACGGCACATGCAGATAGAAGGCGAGCGGTCGCTGACCCGCACCATCGAGGGCGGACGCCGGAAGCGACCCGTCGCCAGGCACGGGCTCACCATCGGGCAGTACGGAAGGCATGCCCCCCATTGTCCGTCACGCCGAACGGTCGTCCGTCACGCCGACCGATCATCACGCAGGGCCGCCAGGGCCGGCCGGTGGCCCAGCTGCCGCCGGGCATCGCACGCGGTGGGCGGGGCGCCGCACGCGGTGGGCGGGGCGCCGCACGCGGTGGGCGGGGCGTCGCACGCGGTGGGCGGGGCGCCCGT
>NZ_JBSGUP010001110.1:0-1372 GCF_053607985.1 Streptomyces sp. NPDC055078 | reverse complement strand
GCACTGGGCTTCCGGCCTAGGCGGCCCGGGCATCATGGTCATGCCCACCGGCACCGGCAAGACGGAGACCGTGCTGGCGCTGCTGGTGGCCGCTCGGATGGAGCGGCTGCTCGTACTGGTGCCCAGTGCGGCTTTGCGGGACCAGATCGCGGCGAAGTTCGAGACGCTCGGCATCCTGCAGCAGGAGCAGATCGTGAAGGCCGGCGCCTTGCGGCCGAGGGTGGGCCTGTTCGAGCACGGGTTCAAGGACGCTGACGAAGCGGCTCGGTTCGTCGCGGCCTGCAATGCCGTCGTCGCCACCCCGCAGATCCTCGGCAGGAGCGTGGGGAATGTACGGATGGCACTGCTGTCGTCGTTCTCCCATCTGATCGTGGACGAGGCTCACCACTCCCCCGCAGATACGTGGGCAAGGGTGGTAGACGGCTTCTCCGACCAGCCGGTGCTGTTGTTCACCGCCACCCCGTTTCGGGAGGACGGCCGCAGACTGCCCGGCCGTACCGTGTTCCGTTTCCCGCTGCGGGAGGCCCAGCGGCTGGAGTACTTCACGCACATCAACTACCGGGCGGTGTTCGGTGTCGAGGACGTCGACCGGGGACTGGCCGAGCTGGCTGTTGGTCGGTTGCCGATCCCGCCTCGGCACCACCCTCCGAAACCCCCTGAACCGTCATACGGCCCAGCCCACCCGACCCCGCACAGCCCTCACACAGGAACAGCGAAAGCCATGACAGCCAGCAACCAACCTGCTAGCCGCACAACGACATCCGCTTGGTCACCCCATGACAGCGACCACAACCCCGTCCTGCACCCGCTACCAGGACATCCACTCCGCGATTCCGCAGACGCCCACCCGCTGCCACCCCACCACCCACTCACACCCGTGCTTTCACGCGTCCAGCTGTTCCAGACCCTCGTCCTCGACCCTACGGGCCGGGTCTGACAATCCAGGCTCGTCCGTGTCCACGAGCTCGGTACGGCAGGCGCTAGGCGGTGTCTTCAAATATGATCAGCGCTGATGGATCATGGTGTCGTGATACGTCGCCATGAACTGTCTGATGCCGAGTGGGAGTTCGTCCGGCCGTTGCTGCCCGGGTCGTTGCGGGGGCGGAAGCGTCTGGACGACCGCAGGGTCCTGAACGGGATCGTGTGGAAGTTCCGGACCGGGACGGCCTGGCGGGATGTGCCCGGGCGCTATGGTCCGTGGGCCACGCTGCACACGCGTTTCCGCAGGTGGGCGGCGGACGGAACATTCGACCGGATGCTGCGGGCCGCGCAGGCGAAAGCGGACGCGGCCGGCGACGTCGAGTGGCTGGTGTCGGTCGATTCCACGGTCGTCCGGGCTCACCAGCATGCGGCCGGGGCCCGAAAGGGGGGC
>NZ_JBSGUP010001109.1:0-1378 GCF_053607985.1 Streptomyces sp. NPDC055078 | reverse complement strand
CGCGGTGGGCCGGGCGACGGCGCACCACCTGTCGACCTCCTCGTCCGCGCCGGTGCGGTGGCGACCATGAACCCGGACCGGGAGATCGTGCGGGACGGCGCGGTCGCGGTGTCGGGCGGTCGCATCGTGGCGGTGGGCAAGTCGGCCGACCTCGCCCGCGCCTACGAACCCGCCCGGGTGATCGACGTACCGCAGGGCCTGCTCACACCGGGGCTCATCGACGGCCACAACCACCCGCACGACTACCTCCTGCGCGGGGTGATCGACGATGTCGGCGACGTACGCGTGCGCGCCACCGAGTACGTGGGCCCGTTCGACTACCGCATCACCCCCGAAGAGGCGTATGTCTCGGCCCGCGCGAACTTCGCCGAAATGCTGCTGAACGGCACCACCTGTTTCTGCGACGCGGCCGGCCCGCACCCCGACGCGGTCGCCCGGGCGGCGATCGACACCGGAATCCGGGGCATCGTCGCGCGCCAGACCAGCGACCTGCCCGGCCCCTTCCAGGCCGCGGCCGGTGATGTCGACACGATCGTCACCCGCGCCGTGGACACGGTGGGGCGCTGGAACGGAGCGGCCGAGGGACGTCTCCGCGCCTGCCTCGCCCTCGATCTGCCGTACAGCGTCACCGACGAGCTGTGCACGGCCGTCGCCGAGCAGGCCGGTGCGCTCGGCGTCGGCATCGTCGGCCACTTCCAGGGCCTGCGGTCCGACGTGGCCGGGGGCGGGCGCAACCCGCAGGTCGTACGGTACGAGTCGCTCGGGGTGCTGTCCCGCGCCCCGCTGCTGTCGCACGTCGGGTGGCTGCCGGCCGAGGACATCTCCGTCTTCGCCCGCGACGGCGTCGGCGCGGTCCACTGCCCGACACCGGCCATGTTCGGCGGCCTCGGCACGATCGGTCACGGGAGCATCCCGGAACTCGTCGCGGCCGGAGTGCCGGTCGCGCTGGGGACGGACGCGGCGTGCGTCAGCCGGTTCCTGGATCTGGTCCGGGTGATGTACCTGGCGGCGTGTGCCCATCGTGACGCCCGCCAGGACCCGCTGGTGATCGGTGCGCACAAGGCGTTCGAGATGGCCACCGTCGACGGAGCCCGTGCGCTGTCCTGGGCGGACGAGATCGGTTCGCTGGAACCGGGCAAGCGCGCCGACCTGGTTGTCTTCGACACGACCGGGCCGGAGTGGCAGCCGCGCGGGCTGGCCAACCCGATCGCCGATCTCGTCTACAGCGCCACCGGGCACTCGGCCCACACCGTCGTGGTCGACGGCAGGGTGGCCGTCGACGCGGGCCGGCTCACCACCGTCGATCCCGATGTCCTGGTCGCCGAGACCGACAGGACCACCGCCGAGGTTCTCGACCGCCTCGGATTCACGGCGCGTC
>NZ_JBSGUP010001108.1:0-1380 GCF_053607985.1 Streptomyces sp. NPDC055078 | reverse complement strand
CACCCGGCCGGTCGTCGTGTGCACCGCACCTTCCCGGCGCACCGCGATCGCCGCCGCGCGGCGGCACACCGGCGCGCCCGGCGGCGACGCGCCGCCCGGGCAATGGCCCGAGGGGGTGATCCCCGTGCACTCCCTCGACCATCTGGTGGCGGCCACCGAGTGGTTCGCCCGCAGACCGTTGCCCCGGCGGACGCCCAGGGTCGCCGTGGTGACCATCAGCGGCGGGATCGGGGTCCTCGCCGCGTCCTCCCTGGAGGCCGCCGGGGTGCCGCTGGCCCGGCTGTCCGACCGTACGCGGGACACCGTCACCGCACTGGCGGGCGGGGCTCCGGTCAGCGCCGCCAACCCGGTCGACCTCGGGGCCCGCTATCTGTCCCGCAAGCTGGCCGCGGGCACGCTGACCGCTCTGCGGTCGGACCCCGGTGTCGATCTGACTCTGTTCCATCTGACCTGGGACCACCTGGTCGATGTGGACCGCCGCAGCCCCGGCTACGCGGCCGGCTATCTGGATCTGCTGCTCGCCCACGCGGGGACCGGTGACGATCTGGCCGTGTACTTCCCGCCGATGACCGACGACCCGGACGAGCGCGGCGTACGCGACCGCATCCGGGCCGCCGGGGTGCCGGTCTTCGAGACCTGGGACGCCGTCGCCCGGCTGCTGGCCACCACCCGCCCGAACGTCCCCGCCCCCCTTCCAGTGAACCGAGGCTGACCGATATGGCACTGAGCGACTACCCGGGTTCCGACGACGATCTGCTGCTCTCGGTCGAGGACCGGGTCGCCTGGATCACCTTCAACCGCCCCGACACCCTGAACGCCTTCGGGCCGCGCCAGTTCCACCGGCTCGCCGATCTCCTCGACGATCTCTCCGTGGGCTCCGATGCCGATGTCGTCGTCCTCACCGGCGCGGGCAAGGCGTTCTCGGCGGGGGGTGATGTCCGCGAGTTCACCAAGAAGGGCCTGGAGGACACCGGCGTCTACGCGCTGCGTGCGATCACCGCGATCCGGCGGTGCCGCAAGCCGGTCATCGCCATGGTCAACGGTACGGCGGTCGGCGGCGGCAATGAGCTGGTCATCGCCTGCGACCTGGCCATCGCCGCCCGGCACGCGCGCCTCGGCCAGGCGGGCACGATGATCGGCGCCTGTCCCGTCATCGGCGGCACCAATCTGCTGCCGCTCCAGATCGGGGAGAAGCGGGCCCGGCAGATCGTCTTCTTCAGCGAGAAGGTCGACGCCGAACAGGCGCTCGCCTGGGGCTGGGTGAACGAGGTCGTGGACGGCGCCGAACTGCGCGCGACGACCGCCCAGTGGGCGAAGCGGCTGCAAGGGCTGCATCCGCAGTCGCTGCGGATCGCCAAGGCGGCGGGGAATGTGTGGTGG
>NZ_JBSGUP010001107.1:0-1382 GCF_053607985.1 Streptomyces sp. NPDC055078 | reverse complement strand
GCGTACGGTCGTACGGTCGTACGGTCCAGCCCGTGCGTACGCTCTAGCGCGCCCAGACCTCCGCGAGCATCGCCCGGGTGTCCGCGAGCAGCTGCGGCAGCACCTTCGTATGCCCCACGACGGGCATGAAATTGGTGTCCCCGCCCCACCTCGGCACGATGTGCTGGTGCAGATGCGCGGCGATCCCCGCCCCGGCGGCCATCCCCTGGTTCATCCCGATATTGAACCCGTGGGCTCCGGAGGCCGCCCGCAGCGCCGTCATCGCCCGCTGGGTGAACACCGCCAGCTCGGCGGTCTCCGCCCCGTCCAGCTCGGTGTAGTCGGCGACATGCCGGAACGGCACCACCATCAGATGCCCGCCGGTGTACGGATAGAGGTTCAGCACCGCGTAGACGAGCGAACCGCGCGCGATCACCAGCCCGTCCTCGTCCGACTTGGACGGAATGGAGCAGAAGGGGCAGCCGTCACCGGCCTCGGGCCCGCTCGGCTTGTTCTCCCCCTGGATGTACGCCATCCGATGGGGCGTCCACAAGCGCTGGAACGCGTCCGGCGTCCCCACCCCGATCTGCTGCTCCGGCTCACTCGTCATGCAGTGCAGCATATGGCGTCGCCCCCGCCGCGCGTGTCGCCGGGGGCTGGCCGGACCGGGCCCCGCGATGCTGTACCGATGAACGGGATGCCGCACCGATGAACGGGACGCCGTACCGATGAACGCCGTACCGATGAACGACGAGAACAGGCTGTCGCGCTGGCGGGGACGCATGGAGGTCCCGCTGTTCCTGGCCTCCGTGCTCTTCCTCGCCTGCTACGCGGTGCGGGTGCTCGCCCATGGCCTCCCTCAGGGCTGGCTGGACGCCGCGCTGGCCGTGACCTGTGCGGCCTGGGCGCTGTTCATCATCGACTACGCGGTCTGCTGGCGGCTCAGCGGCCAGGGCATCGGCTTTGTCCGGAGGCACCTCCTGGACGCGATCGTGGTGATCCTGCCGCTGCTGCGCCCCCTGCGGATCGTCCGGATCTACGAGTCGGTCCGGCGCCGCCACGCGGACACCCGCCCCCGGCTCGCCCTGTACGCGCGGGTGATCGCCTACTCCGGTATGTCCGCGGTGCTGATGGGCTTCGCGGGCGCCCTCGCGGTGTACTCGGCGGAGCGCGGGGCGCCGGGGGCGACGATCCTCACCTTCGGGGACTCGGTCTGGTGGATGTGCTCGACGCTGACGACGGTCGGATACGGCGATGTGGCCCCGGTGACCACGCTGGGGCGGCTGGTGGCGGTGGTGATGATGGCGGGCGGGCTGGCGCTGCTGGGGGCGGTGACGGGGTCGTTCTCGTCGTGGCTGATCCAGACGTTCAGGCTGGAGGAGGACAGAACGCCCTCGGGGGAC
>NZ_JBSGUP010001106.1:0-1391 GCF_053607985.1 Streptomyces sp. NPDC055078 | reverse complement strand
AACCAAGATCGGCCTCTATATGGGGGTCGCGTTCGCCGCCTGGGTCTCCGGCCAGCACCTGCTGTTCTCGTTCGACGTCGTCCAGTCCGGCGAGGGCGTCGGCAATGAGCTGATCTACATCATCGCCGCCGTCATCGGCGGCTGTCTGATCACCGGAGGCTACGGCTCCGCGATCGGCTCGGCGGTCGGCGCGTTCATCTTCGGCATGACCAGCAAGGGCATCGTGTACGCGGAGTGGAACCCGGACTGGTTCAAGTTCTTCCTCGGCGCGATGCTCCTGTTGGCCACCCTGCTCAACGCATGGGTCCGCAAGCGGGCGGAGGCGACACGATGACCGGCGGAGGCGACACAATGACCGGAACCGCGACCGGAGCCACGGCCGGGACCGCGCTCGTCGAACTGGACGACGTCAGTAAGTACTACGGCAATATCCGCGCCCTGGAGGGGGTCTCCCTCGCCGTCCACGCGGGCGAGATCACCTGTGTGCTCGGCGACAACGGCGCCGGGAAGTCCACCCTCATCAAGATCGTCGCCGGTCTGCACCAGCACGATGCCGGCACCTTCCGCATCGAGGGCGAGGAGACCCGGCTGGCCAGTCCGCGCGAGGCGCTGGACCGGGGGATCGCGACGGTCTACCAGGACCTGGCCGTCGTCCCGCTGATGCCCGTCTGGCGGAACTTCTTCCTGGGCTCCGAGCCGACGAAGGGCCGCGGGCCCGTCAGACGGCTCGACGTCCGGAAGATGCGCGAGACCACCCGGGCCGAGCTGCTCCGGATGGGGATCGACCTCCGCGATGTCGACCAGCCGATCGGCACGCTCTCGGGCGGTGAGCGCCAGTGCGTTGCCATCGCACGGGCCGTCTACTTCGGCGCGAAGGTCCTCGTCCTCGACGAGCCGACCGCGGCGCTGGGCGTGAAGCAGTCCGGGGTGGTGCTGAAGTACGTCGCGGCGGCGCGGGACGCCGGGCTCGGAGTCGTTCTGATCACCCACAATCCGCACCACGCCTATCTGGTCGGCGACCGCTTCGTCCTGCTCAAGCGGGGTGCGATGTCGGCGAGCCATACGAAGGGCTCCGTCTCCCTCGACGAACTCACCCGCCAGATGTCGGGCGGCAGCGAACTCGACGACCTCCGCCACGAACTGGCCCGGGCGCCGGAGCCACGCCACCTGGGCGGCCCCGAGTAGCCGCGGGGCCCTGGACCAGAGGTCCCGGGACTGCCCGCCGTGTCTTCCCGACCCGGGTCCGGCGACCAGCCGCGCTGTCGGCTGACGCGCACCCCTGCGGGGTGTCCTCAATCTCCCCCAGACTTCGTCCGGGGGTGCCCCCAACGGGCTGGATTTGCCCGCCTGGGTCTCAGTCCCGAACCGGTGCACGCTCCCGTGCTCAAGGG
>NZ_JBSGUP010001105.1:0-1393 GCF_053607985.1 Streptomyces sp. NPDC055078 | reverse complement strand
ACCCTTGGGTGCCGGAGCCTGTCCTCCCCTGCGCTGACCCGGAGCCCCGAGCTCCCAGGGTCAATCCCCTCGGACCGTCTTCCCCGAGCGGCCCGCCTCCCGCAGAAGATCTCCCCTCGGCGACGGGAGTCAATCCTTGAGGGTGGTCACTCGAACGAGGGGTGTTGCACGCCAGAGCCATGCTTTCGAACGCAAGTTCGATAAGCTGGTGTGGTGATGCGACCGGTACGCGGCCGAGCAGGACGACCTGGGGGAGAGATGGGGGTGCCAGGCATATGGTGCGGCGCATCGATGTGACCGGAGCCGGTGGCGTACGCCTCGCTGCCTGGGAGTACGCCGACCCGCCGAAGGGCGGCGACCCCGGCGGCGACCCCGGCGGGAGCGCCGGACACGAGCGCGTACCGGGGGTTCTGCTGCTCCATGGGCTGATGGGCCGCGCCTCCCACTGGGCGCCCACGGCCCGGCGGCTGGCCGGACGGCACCGGGCGGTCGCGCTCGACCAGCGGGGCCACGGCCGCAGCGACAAGCCGTCCGAAGGGCCGTTCACGCGCGAGGCGTTCGTGGCCGACGTCGAGGCGGCGGTCGAACAGCTGGACCTCGCCCCGGTGACGCTGATCGGCCACTCCATGGGCGCGCTGACGGCCTGGCAGCTCGCGGCCAGGCGACCCGATCTGGTTCGGGCCCTGGTCATCTGCGATATGCGGGCCTCCGCGCTGGGGGCGGCATCGCAGCGGGTGTGGGAGGACTGGTTCCGCGCCTGGCCGGTCCCGTTCGCGACGCTGGCGGACGTCCGCAAGTGGTTCGGCGAGGACGACCCCTGGGTGGAGCGTCCGACCCCGGGTCGCGGCGAGTTCTACGCCGAGGTCATGGCGGAGCGCGCGGACGGCTGGCGGCCCGTCTTCTCCCGCCGCCAGATGCTCAGGTCGCGCGAGACCTGGATCCATGACGCCCACTGGGACGAGCTGGCCCAGGTCCGCTGCCCGACCCTGGTGGTCCGCGGCCTGGACGGCGAACTGGGCCGTGCCGAGGCCCAGGAGATGGTGCGGGTCCTCCCTCGCGGCGAGTACGCGGAGGTGGCGGACGCGGGGCATCTGGTGCACTACGACCAGCCGGAGAGCTGGCTCGCCGCGATTGAGCCGTTCTTGGACGGTGTACGGACGCCGTGACCATGCGATGCCATGCCCCGCGCGGGGCGTGGGCAGGCCGGGGCGCGTGTCCTCACCCGCCTCCGCTGAAGGCGGCACCCTCGGCGGGGCTCCGCCCCGCGCCCCGCGCCTCAATCGCCGGCGGGGCTGAAATACCAGGCGCTGGCGTGGCTGACATGGCTGCCTCCGCTGAAAGCGGGACCTTCGGCGTGGCTGAAATGGCCGCCCCCGCGCCGCCAGGCGGGGTC
>NZ_JBSGUP010001104.1:0-1401 GCF_053607985.1 Streptomyces sp. NPDC055078 | reverse complement strand
CCCACTCCCGGCGGACCGGCCCGCACGCGCTCCCGGCGGACCGCCCCCGCCGCGCGCCGGACCGGACCGTGGCCCGCCACCGGGCCTGACGTAGGCTGGACCGGCCCGCAGACGCTCCGCGAGCGCTCTGGAAGACCACCGAGAGGTGACACCCGGTGACCGAGAAGGCCGACCTTCAGTCCGTGCTTGACCGCGCTGCCGCAGGGGGCCGGATCACCCCGGAGGAGGCCCTCGACCTCTACCGCTCGGCCCCCCTCCACGCGCTGGGTCAGGCGGCCGACGCCGTACGCCGCCGCCGGTACGCCGGTACGGAGCACATCGCGACGTACATCATCGAGCGCAACATCAACTACACCAATGTGTGCGTCACGGCCTGCAAGTTCTGCGCCTTCTACGCCGCGCCGAAGGACACCGAGAAGGGCTGGAGCCGCGATCTCGACGACATCCTCCGCCGCTGCGCCGAGACCGTCGAACTGGGCGGCACCCAGATCATGTTCCAGGGCGGCCACCACCCGGACTACGGCGTCGAGTACTACGAGGAGCACTTCGCGGCCATCAAGTCCGCCTACCCGCAACTCGTGATCCACTCCCTCGGCGCGTCCGAGGTCGAGCACATGGCCAAGATCTCCGGCGTCTCCGCCCAGGAGGCCATCGAGCGCATCCACACGGCCGGCCTGGACTCCTTCGCGGGCGCGGGCGCCGAACTGCTGCCCGCCCGGCCGCGCACGGCGATCGCCCCGCTCAAGGAGTCCGGCGAACGCTGGCTGGAGATCATGGAGACCGCCCACGGCCTGGGCGTCGAGTCGACCTCCACCATGCTGATGGGCACCGGCGAGACCAACGCCGAGCGGATCGAGCATCTGCGGATGATCCGTGACGTCCAGGACCGGACCGGCGGCTTCCGCGCCTTCATCCCGTACACGTACCAGCCGGAGAACAACCGGCTCAAGGGCCAGACCCAGGCGACGCTCTTCGAGTATGTGCGGATGATCGCGGTCGCCCGGCTCTTCTTCGACAACGTCGCCCATATCCAGGGCTCGTGGCTGACGACGGGCAAGGAGGTCGGCCAGCTCTCGCTGCACTACGGCGCGGACGACCTCGGCTCGATCATGCTGGAGGAGAACGTCGTCTCGTCGGCGGGTGCCAGGCACCGCTCCAACCGGCAGGAGATCATCGATCTGATCCGTAAGTCCGGCCGTGTACCGGCGCAGCGGACGACGACGTACGAGCACATCGTCGTACACGACGACCCGGCGGACGACCCCGTCGACGACCGCGTCGTCTCGCACATCTCGTCCACGGCGATCGCGGGCGGCACGGCCCACCCGGAGCTGAAGCTCCTGAACGCCAACTGAGCCCGGCTTGCTCACGATCCACACCGCCGGCGCGGTGTACGTGCCC
>NZ_JBSGUP010001103.1:0-1404 GCF_053607985.1 Streptomyces sp. NPDC055078 | reverse complement strand
TACTCCAGCGGGATTTCGTGTCCTGGTCTGGCTCTTCGGCGGTAGTGGGATCGTTGTGCGGTGGCTTGGTGTTTTCTGCGCCAGTGTGACCAGTTCAGTGCGTGGGCGTGTGGATCGTGGGGTGGTCCGGGGGCCTGGAGGAGAGCTGCCAGGAGCCTGCGGATTTCTGCCACGGTGAGCGGGATGAGTCTGGTGGATTCGTTTCTGCTGCCCCCTTTACGGGGGTGTCCGTGCGGGCGGCGAGTGCGGTGAGGAAGGCGTGAGCGAGCATGGCGAGAGTGATGTGCCGGTACCAGCCCGGGTAGCGGCGGACCTCGTACTCGTCGAGGCCGCACTCGTTCTTCGCGGCCTGGAAACACTCCTCCACTGCCCCGTGGGCGCCCGCGATCCGTGCGAGTTCAGGCACATCGGCGACAATGGGGGCATAGGCCATGTAGTAGGCGACCTCGCAGGGGTCGGAGAGGCTTCGGCGTGCGAGGACCCACCGGTAATGGGTGGGCGGATCGGGGTCGAAGACCAGGTTGACCGGGAGTCTCGCGGCGGCCCAGTCGTAGACGCGCGGCCCCTTCGCCCCGTCACCGCACGAGAGCCGCTGCCAGGCATCGGCCGGTGCATCGTCGATGAGCTTGTCGATGCGCCAGATACCGGCAAGGGACTTGAGCTGCTGCGATCTGGGGACCGCGACGACGTAGCCCAGGCCGTGCTGTTCGAGGCGGCGGCGGAAGTTCCAGTCCTGCCCGTACGCCTCGTCCGCGGTGACCCAGGCGACCGGTGTGCCGGCGTCCACGGTGCGGGCGATGACGGCCTTGGCCAGGTCCCCCTTGGTCGCGAACCCTCGCTCCTCGGGGATCTTCGCCGCCCGGCACCGCTCCCGGTCTCCGGTCCAGGACTTCGGCAGGTAGAGCTCACGGTCGACCAGCGCTCTGCCGCGCTCGGTGGCGTAGGCGGCGAACACTCCGATCTGACAGTTGTCGATCTTCCCCGACGTGCCGGTGTACTGCCGGCCCACCCCAGCCGAAGTGGTGCCCTTCTTGATGAACCCTGTGTCATCGATGATCAGCACACCACCCGGCCCCAAGCGCTCGACCACGTAATCGCGCACCTTGTCGCGCAGGGCCTCAGGATCCCAGCGGGCCCCGTTCAAGAGGTGCTGGAAGCCTTCGGGGGTGCGGTGGCCGGCGTACTCGGCAAGCTGCCAGCCGTTCTTCCGCGCCACCGGCCCCAGCAGACCACGGACATAGTCCCGCATCCGCCACCGCAGATCCACCCGCCCGAACAGACCTCCCACCCGGCCCAGCAACGACTCCAACTCGGCTGCCCACACGTCTACTTCAACATTCCCCGCCATATGCCATACAACGAACAACCCCAGCCCAGGACACGAAATCCCGCTGGAGTATTAGA
>NZ_JBSGUP010001102.1:0-1410 GCF_053607985.1 Streptomyces sp. NPDC055078 | reverse complement strand
GTGGCCAGTCCGCGGTTGCGCTCCAGCGCCGCCTGGGCCAGGTCGACGCCCTCGTCGGCGAAGCCCCGGTAGATCGACTGAAGTGACATCGATGCCAGCACATAGCCCCCCAGCGGCACGTCCGCCGCCGCTCGGGCCAGCCGCAGCGCCTGGATGTAGTAGCGCTGCGCGGCCTCCTGCTGGCCGGTGTCGAAGGCCATCCAGCCGGCCAGCCGGGTCAGTTCGGCGGTGGCGCCGAACAGGGCGCGGCCCACCTCGTCCGAGTACGAGCCGAGCAGCAGGGGCGCCGCGTCCACCCGCAGGCACTCGGGGACCATCGACGAACGCCAGTCGCCGCCGCCGTACTTGGAGTCCCAGCGGCGCGCGTCCTGGGCCGCCTCCCGCAGCTTGGCCACATCGCTGTGGCCCACGCGGGTGGGTGTGTCGTCCACGGACCCGGTCTCCGGAACCCGCTCCACCGAGGAGTCGGCGGGGGTTATCAGCCAGCGGGACGCGGGGGTCGCGTAAGCGCTCACTGCGAAGGAACCGGCCAGCGACTGCCAGATGCCGCCGCTCCCGGCCCGCCGCCCGGCCAGATCGAGGCGGTACAGCTCGGTCGCCGACTTCACCGCCTCGCCCACATCGCGGGGGAAGGCGAGCCCGACCTCGGGGGCCGGGTCGGCGTCCGCGAGACCGATCTCGTGCAGGGGCACGGGACGGCCCAGCTTCGCGCCGATCGCCGCGGCGATGAGATGGGGCGCGGCGCCCTGCGGCACCATGCCCTTCGACACCCACCTGGCCACGGACGTCTTGTCGTAGCGAAGGGTCAGGCCGCGCTGCGCTCCGAGGTCGTTGACCCGCCGGGCGAGACCGGCGTTGCTGATTCCCGCGAGGGCGAGAACGGTGCCGAGCTTCTCGTTCGGCCCGCGTTGCTCCCTGGACATGCGCCACCCCTCGACACACAGACGGCCGCCGCGTCGCTGCTCGGCGCGCGGCATTCGTACTGAGTCCTCCCCGCCGGACGGCTTCCGGTCCCCAGTCCGGTCCGGCCGCGTCCGGAGTGATCCCGGCCGCACCCGGAGCATCCCGGGTGCGCACCCGGAAGCATCCCGGTTGCAAAAGCGCCTGGCCGATCTCCGCGGAATATGCCCATCGGTTCAGAACATCAGTAAACACAGCGTAGTTCGCCGCATCCCGACCGTTAAGAGGCGGTGTTCCGGATGGCGAGATTGTTGTGCGTTGGAGCAGACGGGTGAGAGCGCGGCGGGCACGGACCCCTGAGGGCGTGCCCCGGCCGTGCTCTCGCCGTGCTCCCGGTGTGTGGCCGTGCGCCCGTGTGTGCGCTCTGGCCTCGGCAGGGGGGTGAGCGCTTCCATGAGTGATGCGTGGGTCGGCCCGCTGCGTACTGGAACCAGTGGGCTGGGGGACACC
>NZ_JBSGUP010001101.1:0-1421 GCF_053607985.1 Streptomyces sp. NPDC055078 | reverse complement strand
CCGCCCAGTCCACGTCTGGCCGCCGGGCGGGCTGTGTCCAGCCGGTGATCCGTATGAGCCGCTGCATCCAGTCGACGTCCTCGTCCGGAGCGGCCGCCAGGGGTTCGGGCACCTCCCGGCGAGCGACCACCAGCACCGGCCGCTCGGCCCCCTCGGCGTCCCGCACCGTACCCGTGCCGATCCACTGATCCCCGTACGCCCACGCCCGTATCGTCACGCCTCGGTCCTCGAAGGGGACGAGGAGAG
The DNA here is from genome assembly GCF_053607985.1 of Streptomyces sp. NPDC055078. Taxonomy (NCBI): domain Bacteria; kingdom Bacillati; phylum Actinomycetota; class Actinomycetes; order Kitasatosporales; family Streptomycetaceae; genus Streptomyces; species Streptomyces sp. NPDC055078. The sequence goes on along the minus strand of NZ_JBSGUP010001101.1, from coordinate 1,175 downwards.
CCGCGCCTCTGGACTCGTCGACCGCCGGATCGGTGAAGCCGTCGAGGACGAGGGTGCGCGGGGCGCCGTACCTGCTGCCGAGCAGGTCGGTCAGGTCCTGCGGCTCCAGGTCGCTGGGCAGGTACATGTAGCCGTCCCCCGAGCCGAGTTCGGCCAGCAGGTCGTTGACGGTCGCTTGCGTGAGATCCATGGCGGACAGTGAAGTGCACCGCACTGACAATGGACGTCCTCACAGACGTATCTGACGTCAGACCGGGAGGTGTTGGACCCACCCGAGGAGGCCGCAACTGGACGTAGCCATGGTCAACGGGATCGCGGATTTGCTCATCCGCTGCTCATGAGCCGCCTTCATTGCTGACGAAGTCGCGGACCCTGGAGGCGCACCAGTGGTGTGGAAACGTCAGCCCAGGTCGGCCAGAACGGCGGCCACCGCGTTGACCTTCCGTACGTCGGCCGCGTCCAGGCGGGCCCCGTCCAGGTCGGCGGCGATCTCCTCCAGCGACGTGATCACCTCCTCGCTCCACGTCCCGTACCCCGGGCCGCCGACAGGCACGAAGTGCGGGCCCGCACTTCGTGCACGGAGCGGGCGATGGCGCCCATCTGCCGGAATAACACCGGCCACGCCGGGCGCGGATACGTCCCCAGGTGCTCCGGAGCCGGGACACCGTCCAGGTGGGTCTGGATCATCCAGTCCCGGCCGATCACCTCGTGCGACCAGTCCGCGGCGATCACGTGTGGCATCAGGGGCGCGATCACCGCCAGCCACGGCACGCTGCCGTACTCGTTCCGCATCAGGCGGCGCTCACTGCGGAACTGGCGGGCCTCTTCCGGCACGACCCGCAGGATCACCGGCCGGTCCCGCCCGGCCAGGCCCACGCGGCACACGTTGTTGTACATCCCCGTGCCCAGCTCGACGGCGGATACCGGCGTGGCGGCGTCCCCGAAGGCCCGTACGCTCCAGGCGCCTGGGCGGGGGAGCGTGACGGCTCCCCGTCCGGGCGCCCGGTGCGGCGCGGTCAGCGCACGGTCTGAAGGGGACGGGGCGGGTTGCGTCAGCGCTGTTCGACTCCTGTGCGATGCCGCCGCCGTGCACCTGTCTCTGACCGGCCGGTCGACGACCCTGGTGGAGACTCCGGCGTTCGGCGGGGAACAGCCCCGGAGCAAGCCCAAACCCG
>NZ_JBSGUP010001100.1:0-1424 GCF_053607985.1 Streptomyces sp. NPDC055078 | reverse complement strand
GTCGCCGGGCCTGCCGCCGAGGTTGTGGGTCAGGCCCAGCCTGCGTTCGCCGCGGGTGATGGACGCGATCTGCCGTTCGGCCGGGGCCTCCTGGCGCAGTTGCAGCCAGCACTCGAACAGCATCCGCAGGCCCGTCGCGCCGATGGGGTGGCCGAAGCTCTTCAGCCCGCCGTCCGGGTTGACGGACAGCTCGCCGTCCAGGTCGAAGACGCCGTCGAGGACATCGCGCCATGCCCGGCCGCGTTCACTGAAGCCAAGATCCTCCATCAGTACCAGTTCGGTGGGGGTGAAGCAGTCGTGGACCTCGGCGAGCGCGAACGCCGACCGGGGGTCGGTGATGCCCGCCTGCCGGTAGGCGCCCCGTGCGGAGGCGACGACCTCGTCGAAGGACGTGAAGTCGAAGTCCGGGTCCATGGGTCCGGTGCCGGGTCCGGCGACCATGGACAGGGCTTTCACGTACAGGGGCCTGTCGGTGTAGCGGTGGGCGTCCTCGGCACGGACGACGATCGCGGCGGCGGCACCGTCGGAGACCCCCGAGCAGTCGTGGATGCCGAGCATCCCGGCGATCCGGGGGCTGTCGCGGATGACGTGCATCGGGACCTCGGAGCGGAACTGGGCCCGCTCGTTGCGCGCCCCGTTGTAGTGGTTCTTCCACGCGATCCGGGTGAGGACTTCCTTGAGCGTCTCGTCGTCGATGCCGTGGGCGTTGCCGTACGCGGGCGCCAGCAGGCCGAAGGAAGCCGGGGTGGTGAAGCCGGCGGCGGTGCCGTCGTGCGGTGGCCTGCTGCTCGCGAGGCCCGAGTAGCCGGAATCCTTGAGCTTCTCCACACCGACGGCCATGGCCATGTCGTACGCGCCGGAGGCCACGGCGTAACAGGCGTTGCGGAAGGACTCGGACCCCGACGCGCAGTAGTTCTCGACGCGGGTGACCGGCTTGCCCGTCAGTCTCAGGGCGCGGGAGAGGGTCTGTCCGGAGTCGCCGGAGAAGATGGTGCCGAGCCAGTACGCGTCCACATGCTCCGACCGGACACCGGCGGAGGCCAGCGCGGCGGATGTGGCGTCGACGAGGAGGTCGTCGGTGCCGCGGTCCCAGTGTTCCCCGAACGAGGTGCAGCCCATGCCGATGATGGCGACCTTGTCGCGAATTCCGTGCGATGCCATCGCTCACTTCTCCTTGTCCACGGAGGCCGGGACCCGGACGGGCCGCGCCTTCCAGAAGTAGTTGTGGACGCCGTCAGCCGTGGTGTACAGGCGCCGGAACGTCATCTCGACGCGGTCCCCGATCGCGAGCGTGGCCGGGTCGGCGTCGGTGATCTCGCACATCATCCGGCCGCCGCCGTCGAAGTCCACGGCGGCGCCGATCAGCGGCGGATCGGGGCTGTAGGCCAGCAGGTCGGCCTGGACGGCGGCGATGACGGCGGGTA
>NZ_JBSGUP010001099.1:0-1428 GCF_053607985.1 Streptomyces sp. NPDC055078 | reverse complement strand
ACTCTCGCGGCCGGGCCCCTTCCGAATCGGCGCCGTCCCGGCGCTGTAATCCGGGGTGCCGGCGCCGATGATCCGCCGTATGTGGTTGTCCGCGCGGCGCCGTCTCCCCGAGTCGGACGGCGCCGTGCAGCTCGCGGCCTGGCTCAGCTCTCGGCCAGGATGTGCGACAGCTCCGTGTCGAGATCGAAGTGACGGTGCTCGGTGCCGGGTGGCACCGCGGCGTCGGTCCGCTTCAGGAACGACTCCAGGGCCCGCGCCGGGGCTTCGAGCAGGGCTTCGCCCTCCGGGGAGCTGAGCGCGATACAGACGACGCCCTGGCCATGGCTGCGGGACGGCCAGACTCTGACGTCACCCGTGCCGGTGGGCCGGTGCAGACCCTCGGCGAGAAGGTCGCGGGCGAACACCCATTCGACGGTCTCTTCGGCTCCGGTGTGGAAGGTGGCGTGCACGGCATAGGGATCGGCCGTGTCATACCGCAGGCCCGCGGGTACAGGCAGTGAAGACTCGCTCGATACAACGAGGCGCAGGTGCAGCTCGCAGCTGACCGTGGTGTTCATAAGCGCCAGGGCCTTTCGCTCAGTGTGCGCTCGGGGATTCGCACGTCGGCGAAATCGACATGCCACCTACGGTGCCGTTGTAAACCCCTCTGAGGGTTTTGGGTGACTTTAGGTACCCCTATCGGCGGAGTGAATCATCGTCCCCTGGGACCATTCCGGTGACTCCTCTCCGTCAGGTAGATTGACCTGCATGAACACGGGGAGTAACGGCACGGAGGTCGCGGTGGCGGCTGGTGAGACGGAGCCCGCCGACGGGGCGCGGCAGGCGTCGGACGGCGTGGTCACCGACGGGAGCGGCGGCGACGGCGGGAACGGCGGGAACGGCGGGAACGGCGGGAACGGCGGGAACGGCGGGAACGGCGGAAAGACAGAGAAGCCGCTCGGCTCGCGTGCGCCGGATTTCATCAAGGCGCGCAAGACCCTGCATCTCAGCTGGCAGGTCGGCGTCTTCGTGGTCGGTCTCGCGGTCGTCTCCGCGGGTGTGGCCATGCTGGTGCTGCCGGGGCCAGGCTGGGTGGTGATCTTCGCGGGAATGGCGATCTGGGCGACCGAGTTCGTCTGGGCCCAGCTCGTCCTGCGCTGGACCAAGCGCAAGGTGAGCGAGGCGGCGCAGAAAGCGCTCGACCCGAGGGTCCGGCGGCGCAACATCATCCTCACCAGTGTCGGTGTGGTGATCTGCGCGGCGCTCGCCGGAATCTACCTCTGGAAATTCGGCCTCACCCTGCCATGGAAGATCGAATCCTGACCCGATAACCGGTCGGGGATCCCCGCTGACTTGGGGTAATGTGTGCGATGCGCCCGGGCGATTAGCTCAGTGGGAGAGCGCTTCGTTCACACCGAAGAGGTCACTGGTTCGAACCCAGTATCGCCC
>NZ_JBSGUP010001098.1:0-1429 GCF_053607985.1 Streptomyces sp. NPDC055078 | reverse complement strand
CAGCCCCCGCCCGCCCGGTGCTCCGGCAGGGTCGTCTCCGCCGTGCCCTCCACCTCGAAGCCCGCGTCCGCGATCATGTCGAGGTCCGTCTGGCCCGCCTGGCCCTCGCTCGTCAGATAGTCACCGAGGAAGATCGAGTTGACCAGGTGCAGCGCGAGCGGCTGCATCGAGCGCAGATGGACCTCGCGCCCGCCCGCGAGCCGTACCTCCACATCAGGGCAGACGAACCGCACCATCGCCAGAATGCGCAGACAGCGCTGGGGGGTGAGGTTCCACTCCTTCGCCAGCGGGGTGCCCTCGAAGGGGATCAGGAAGTTCACCGGCACCGAGTCCGGGTCCAGCTCGCGCAGCGAGAAGACCACGTCGACCAGGTCCTCGTCCTTCTCGCCCATGCCCGCGATCAGCCCGGAGCACGCGGAGAGACCCGCCGCCTGCGCCTGCCGCACCGTGTCGACCCGGTCGGCGTAGGTATGGGTGGTGGTGATGTCCCCGTATGTCCCCTCGGACGTATTGAGATTGTGGTTGTACGCGTCCGCTCCCGCCTCCCGCAGTCGTTCGGCCTGGCCCTGGGAGAGCAGCCCGAGGCAGGCGCAGACCTCGACGCCGTCGTTCTCTTCCCTGATCGCCGCGATGGTCTTCGAGACCCGGTCGACGTCCCGGTCGGTCGGGCCGCGCCCGCTGGCGACCAGACAGACCCGCTTGGCGCCGCCCGCCACCCCCGCCGCCGCGGCCCGGGACGCCTCGTCGGGTTTCAGCCAGGTGTACTTGAGGATCTCCGCCTTGGACCCGAGCCGCTGGGAACAGTAGGAGCAGTCCTCGGGGCACAGCCCCGACTTCAGATTGACCAGATAGTTGAGTTTCACCCGGCGGCCGAACCACTGGCGGCGCACTCTGCCCGCCGCGGCCACCACTTCGAGCAGATCGTCGTCGGACGTCGCCAGTACGGCGAGCGCCTCGTCCCGGGTCGGCAGCTCGCGCCGCAGGCCCTTGTCCACCAGCGTGTTCAACAGATCCATGGCGCCGATCCTGACGTACGGCACACGCCGGGCGAAAGGCGGAACTCCACAACAGACCGGTGGAGAGGTGTGTGTATGGCCACACTTGTTTCCGGGTCGGTCCCGCCTAGGGTGTTGTCCGCAGCCTACAAATGCACCTGCAAATGGGCCGACGAAAGGACCGGACGCCTATGAGCCGGCAGTCCCAGGGTCCTTTCGACTGGATCGACGACGAGTCGCGCCGCCGTGAGCACGCGGGTCTGGTGCGTACGCTCAGGCCACGCGCGGCCGGCTCCGGGCCGCTGGATCTCGCGGGCAACGACTATCTGGGGTTCTCCCGCCGCCGGGAGATCACCGACGCCGCCGGCGACGCGGCCCGCCGCTGGGGCGCCGGGGCCACCGGCTCCCGGCTGGTCACGGGCAGCACCGCGCTC
>NZ_JBSGUP010001097.1:0-1436 GCF_053607985.1 Streptomyces sp. NPDC055078 | reverse complement strand
GTCGTGGGGATCTCGGAGCCGGTGGCGGCCAGCGAGCCGCCGCCGGTCGAACCGCCCACGGCGCCGCCGACCGAGCCGCCGACCGAGCCACCGGTCGAGCCACCGGTCGAGCCGGCGCCCGAGGTGCCACCGGTACCGCCCGAAGTGCCGGTGCCGCCCGTGCCGCCCGTGCCACCGGTGCCGCCGGGAAGCTGGGCGTCCTTGTCGAGAGAGACGGCGAGCGTCACCGGGTCCAGCTCGGTGCCCGCCGGGTACATACCGTCGAACGCCTTGGTGCCATCGGCCGTGAGCTTCGCGGGTGCGCCGGTCAGCTGCACGATCTTGCCCTTGGCCGTGAGACCGCCCGCCGGGATCGTCAGCGAGGCGAAATCGACGTTGTCGAGCTTGGTGACCTTGCCGGTGGTCTTGCTCTTGGTGCTGATGTCGGCGACCAGCGTCCCCTTGGAGCCGTTCACCTTCACCTCAAGACCGCTGACCCTGAGGTCGAGGACGTACGAGCCCTGCGTCAGATGGCCGAGGAAGCGGACGCCGCCGCCGAAGGACGCGTCGAGATTCCTCTTCGCGGTGTCGAAACTGCCCTTGCCGTTGGGGAAGCGGTAGCCGTTGGCAGTCTTCAGCGCGCCGCCGGACACTTCGACCTTGCCCTTGGCGAAGCCGGTCTCGACGTACTCGCGGAAGCTGCGCTTGAGACCCCAGTCGAGATTGCCGTTGACGATCGTGCCGTCACCGACGCCCGGCCCGGTGGGCGGCGACGAGGGGGTCTTGCCCGGGGGCGGTGTGGCGGGCGGGCTCGACGGCGGTGACGAGGGCGTCTTGCTGGGGGTGGGGGCCGGGGACGAAGGGGTCTTCGACGGGGTTGGACTGGGCGGCGGGGACGAGGGGGTCACGGTCTTGACCGAGAGGGTCGCCGCGTCCAGCACGTCACCCGCCTTGTACATCCCGTTGAACGCCTCCGCGCCCTTCGCGGTGAGCTTGGCGGGGATGTCCTTGAAGACCATCGCCCCGCCCGCGCCCGCGCCGGGGCTGACGTTCGCCAGGTCGAGGTCCGCCACCGCGATGTCATTCTGGGTCGTGCCGTTGAGCGTGACATCGGCCTGGATGCTGCCGCTTTTGCCCTCGGTGACCACCTTGAGATCGGCCATCTTGATGGTGAAGCCGTGCGCCGTGGAGGCGAAGGTCACGGAGCCCTGGAAACCGGTACGGACGGCGTGCTTGCTCCTGTCGTAGGTACCGGTGCCGTCCGTGAAGGTGAACGGGCCGTTCGCCGGAGCCTGCCGGGCGCCGTCCGCCGCCGTGATCGTGCCCTTCGCCATGCCGACCACGTACTTACGGAACGACTCCTTGAAGCCCCACTCCAGCGTGCCCTCCTTCAGCTCCGTGGCGGGGGCGGCGGCCTTCCCGGCCGCTGCCCCGGGCGCCTCTCCGGCGTTCGGGGC
>NZ_JBSGUP010001096.1:0-1439 GCF_053607985.1 Streptomyces sp. NPDC055078 | reverse complement strand
GGCCCGCAGCGCCCGGCGAGGGGCACTCATGGGGAGCTGGGAGCGGTCGGGGGACGGCACGGGCGCGGCGGGCACGGCGCCGGGGCGCCCGGTAGCGGGAGGCCGGGACAGGCCCCCGGCCCCGGGTGTGCTGTGGGCGGCTTCGGCCTCGGTGAGGGCGCTCTGCAGAAGGGAGGTCGGCAGCAGCACCACCGCGGTGGTTCCTCCGTACGGAGAGGTCCGCAACTGGACCTTGATACCGCAGCGGACGGACAGTCTGCTGACGACGAACAGGCCGAACCGCTCGCTGTCGAAGAGGTCGGGGGCCTCGGACTCCGACAGCCGCCGGTTGGCATCGGCGAGAGCCTTGCGGCCCATGCCCAGTCCCCGGTCCTCGATCTCCAGGACGTAGCCGTTGCCGACGGGTTCGCCGCTGACGCACACCCTGGTGTGCGGCGGTGAGAACTGCGCGGCGTTCTCGATGAGTTCGGCGAGGAGATGGGTGACGTCGGCGACGGCGGTGCCGGTGACGGCCGTTTCGGGCAGTTGCCGTACCTCTACGCGCGCGTAGTCCTCGATTTCGGAGACGGCGGCCCGTACGACGCTGGTGAGCGGGACGGGCCTGCGCCAGGCGCGGCCGGGCACCGCGCCGGAGAGGATGATCAGGCTCTCGGCGTGCCGCCGCATCCGGGTGGTGAGATGGTCGAGCCGGAAGAGGTCGCTCAGTTCGCCCGGGTCCTCGGCACGGCGCTCCATGGCGTCGAGCAGTGTGAGCTGACGGTGGACCAGGACCTGGCTGCGGCGGGCGAGACTGACGAAGACGCCCGAGATGCTGCCGGCGAGTTCGGCGCGTTCGACAGCCGCTCGCAGGGCGGCCCGGTGGACGGTGTCGAGCGCCTCGCGGACCTGCCCGATCTCGTCGTCGGCCGCTCGCCGCTGCGGGGCTTCGGACCGGATGTCGATCTCCCGGCCGGTGCGCAGCCGCCGCATGGCGTCCGGCAGCCGCTGCCGGGCGATGGTGAGCGCGCTGTTGCGGAGACCGGTCAGTTCGACGACGAGGCCACGCCCGATGCGTACGGAGATCACCAGGGAGACCACCACGGCGGCCAGGCCCAGCACGACGGCCGCGCCCGCGGGGGTGAACAGGCCCTCCTCGACGGGGTCGGCGCGGACGGCCGCGTCCCGCCGGGCCGCTGTCTCGATCGCGCGCATACCGTCGCCGACGGCCGTACGCACCGGGTCCCACTGCGTCGCGGGGACGATCCGCGCGGCTCGGCGGCCCGCCGGTGCGAGGAGAACGTTGTCCTCGGCCGCCCGGAGCCCGGTGTACGCGCTCCTTTCGGCGAGTTCTCGCCAGGCTCCCCGCTGGGGCTCCCGGAGATCGGCCGCGGCGGCGTCGGTGAGCGCCCTCCGGGTCGCCACGGCTCCGGCGAACTGCCGTTGCCGCTGGGGGGTGAGCC
>NZ_JBSGUP010001095.1:0-1439 GCF_053607985.1 Streptomyces sp. NPDC055078 | reverse complement strand
CTGCCGTACCTCCCCGGCAACCGTCCTCGCCCTGCTCGACGGCGGCGAACCCGCCCTGGACGACGGCGGCGAACCCGACCCGGACGACGGTGTCGACCCGGCGCTTCGGCCGCCCGCTCCGGGCGGCCGGGCACGACCCGGGGGCGGGGCGCCTCAGAAGCGGCGGTGGCGGCGGTAGCGGCGCGGCGGCCGGAGGGTCGCCAGGGTGCCCAGGGCGAGCATGGTGAGCGCGGCGAGGCCCCCGCCGATGACCTGGGTGGAGTTGCCGGACTCGGCGCTCGCCACCGCCTCGTCGGGGGACGCGGACTCCTCCCCGCCGGCGCCGCCCTCCGGGGTGTCCGTCGCGTCGGCTGTGCTGGGTCCGTAGAGCGAGTCCAGCCTGCTGGACTGGGCGGGGGTGTCACGGGTGAGGATCACATCGGAGCAGGAGTAGTACGTGTCCGCGGCGCCGTCCGTGGTCCGCCAGACCGTATAGAGGATGTGGCGGCCTGTCAGCCCCTTGGGGAGGGTGGCCTCGACCTCGTACGCCCCGTTGGCGAACGCCGGGTCGGTGTCGGCGGCGAAGGGGTCCCGCTCCATGTCGGACCAGTGCAGCGGCTCCGCCGGGTCGTGGCCCTCCTTGGTGAGGTACAGCTCGAACTTCCCCTTGTGCCGTACGGTCGACCGGTAGGTCAGGGTGAAGTCGCCGCCCGACGTCAGCTCGGTCACCGGCCAGTCGGGGCGGACGATGTCGAGCCCCCGGTAGTTGCTCAGTCCGGCGCTGCACAGCTGCCCGTCGGGGATGACCTGCCGGTCCTGGCCCTGGACGTTGGGCAGCCGCACATTGTCCCAGGCGTCGAACACCGCACCCCCGTTCGCCGCGACAGCGGCCTTGCAGGCCGCCGAGTCCCGCTGTTCACCGGTGGCGCCGCACGCGGCCACCCGGCTCACGGGGTCGGTCGGAGCGCCGTGGGCCTGTGCGGTCCCGGCGGCCGTGGCGAGCAGCACGGGTACGGCGCCGGCGGCGGCCCATCGAAGCGCGACGGTCGCGGCGGAGCGAGGGACGATCATTTTGGCAGACCTCCTTGTGAACCCGGCTGCATGCCATCACTTACGGGCGAGCCCGGCGGAGTGTTCACCCCGCTGAGGGACGGACGGCCCTGGTCACGGTGAGGCTCTGCGAACCGGTGGGAGCATCTTGGTGGGCAGACGGGCCGCCCGCAATGCCCGGTCCGGAGAAAGAAGCACCGATTTCTTGGTCACTCTCGGTGGAAGCTCTGGGTTCGGGCAGTTCGAACAAGGCGTCGGGCGCCCCGGCGCCGCGCCGGGGTCCGGCGAACCGCCGGTGGACCGGTCCCGGGCGCCGACGGCCCTTGGCGGGGGATCGCCATCGGGCGGACCGGTGGCCGGTCCGGTAACACCCCGTTCACCTGCGGTTTTCCCATCGTTCATCCCGGCGT
>NZ_JBSGUP010001094.1:0-1448 GCF_053607985.1 Streptomyces sp. NPDC055078 | reverse complement strand
CTGAGACCTGATGCCGAGCCGATTGTGGTGAAGTGGATGATCCTATGCTGTCGAGAAAAGCCTCTAGCGAGTTTCATGGCGGCCCGTACCCTAAACCGACTCAGGTGGTCAGGTAGAGAATACCGAGGCGTTCGGGTGAACTATGGTTAAGGAACTCGGCAAAATGCCCCCGTAACTTCGGGAGAAGGGGGGCCATTCCCGGTGATCACTCTTGCAGTGTGAGCTGGGGGTGGCCGCAGAGACCAGCGAGAAGCGACTGTTTACTAAAAACACAGGTCCGTGCGAAGCCGTAAGGCGATGTATACGGACTGACGCCTGCCCGGTGCTGGAACGTTAAGGGGACCGGTTAGTCACATTTCGGTGTGGCGAGGCTGAGAACTTAAGCGCCAGTAAACGGCGGTGGTAACTATAACCATCCTAAGGTAGCGAAATTCCTTGTCGGGTAAGTTCCGACCTGCACGAATGGCGTAACGACTTCTCGACTGTCTCAACCATAGGCCCGGTGAAATTGCACTACGAGTAAAGATGCTCGTTTCGCGCAGCAGGACGGAAAGACCCCGGGACCTTTACTACAGTTTGATATTGGTGTTCGGTTCGGCTTGTGTAGGATAGGTGGGAGACTGTGAAGTGGCCACGCCAGTGGTTGTGGAGTCGTTGTTGAAATACCACTCTGGTCGTGCTGGATGTCTAACCTGGGTCCGTGATCCGGATCAGGGACAGTGTCTGATGGGTAGTTTAACTGGGGCGGTTGCCTCCTAAAGGGTAACGGAGGCGCCCAAAGGTTCCCTCAGCCTGGTTGGTAATCAGGTGTTGAGTGTAAGTGCACAAGGGAGCTTGACTGTGAGACCGACGGGTCGAGCAGGGACGAAAGTCGGGACTAGTGATCCGGCGGTGGCTTGTGGAAGCGCCGTCGCTCAACGGATAAAAGGTACCCCGGGGATAACAGGCTGATCTTCCCCAAGAGTCCATATCGACGGGATGGTTTGGCACCTCGATGTCGGCTCGTCGCATCCTGGGGCTGGAGTCGGTCCCAAGGGTTGGGCTGTTCGCCCATTAAAGCGGTACGCGAGCTGGGTTTAGAACGTCGTGAGACAGTTCGGTCCCTATCCGCTGTGCGCGTAGGAGTCTTGAGAAGGGCTGTCCCTAGTACGAGAGGACCGGGACGGACGAACCTCTGGTGTGCCAGTTGTTCTGCCAAGGGCATGGCTGGTTGGCTACGTTCGGGAGGGATAACCGCTGAAAGCATCTAAGCGGGAAGCCTGCTTCGAGATGAGGACTCCCACCCCCGTTGAGGGGTTAAGGCTCCCAGGAGACTACTGGGTTGATAGGCCGGATCTGGAAGGTAGGTAACTACTGGAGGTGACCGGTACTAATAGGCCGAGGGCTTGACCATCGATTGCTCGCGTCCACTGTGTTGGTTCTGAAACCACGAACAACCGCACCCCCCA
>NZ_JBSGUP010001093.1:0-1455 GCF_053607985.1 Streptomyces sp. NPDC055078 | reverse complement strand
GCGGCACCGCGGCACCGCGGCGCCGGGCGGGCCGGTGCCGGTCCGGACGGCGGGGGAGCGGGGAGGGATACCGGAGCGGTCACCGCCCTGAGGGGGACGCCGGGGGAGCGCGCGACACAATCAGTTATGGTCTGACGCCATGACGGTAAAGCGACAGCGGGCGTCCGCCCTGCGTCTGTGGGGGGCGCCCACCCTGGAACCCGATGAGTGGACCGCGTACGTCCCCAGCGGGGAACGCCGGGTCGAGGACCCCTGGCTGCTCACCACGGACACCTTCACCGCGGCCGCTCCGACGGAGTGGGAGATGATGTCCCACCCGGAGCCCGAGCTGCTCTGGTCCAGTACGGGAAATGTGACGGTCGAGGCCGCCGGGCACGTCTGGCTCGTGCCGCCCGCGCTGGGGATCTGGCTGCCCGCGGGACTGCCGCACCGGGTCAGGGCGAGTGCGGACACGGTCACCTACGCGACCTTCCTCAACCCGGAACTGACCAGCACCGCCTGGCACACCGTGACGGGGATCCCGCTGAGCCGGCTGCTGCGCGAGATCCTGCTCCACAATCAGCGGGAGGCGATGCCCGGCGAGGAACGGCTGCGGCTCCAGCGGGTCGGGGTGGATCTCATCAAACCGGTCCAGGCGGCCTCGCTCGACATCCCCCTGCCCAAGACCCCGGAGCTGCGCTCGGTCGCCGAACGGATCATCGCCGACCCGGCGGACGACCGGACGACGGAGGAGTGGGCGAGGGAACTGGGGCTGAGCGGTCGCACCCTGATGCGCTGGTTCCAGCGGGACACCGGTGTGAGCCTCACCCAGTGGCGCATTCTCGTCCGGGTGCGGTCCGCTCTCATCGACATCGCGGCGGGCAAGCCGGTGGTGGCCGTCTCCCGACGGCTCGGCTATGCCAATCCGAGCACCTTCATCGATCTCTTCCGCCAGGTCACCGGCCATACGCCCGCCGCGTACTTCCGGTCGGTGAGCGGTCTGGACGAAGCCGCGCCGAAGGCCGGGCGCCCCCCGGCCGACCGGGTCGTGAAACCGGAATCCACCGTGTCGTGAAACCGGAACAGGGTGTCGCCATACCCTGACGGGAACTGGGCTACCTTACTTAGGTAAGCCTGCCCTAAGCCCGAATTGGCTGGTCCTCGGACCGCCGTTCGGGGTCCCCGAAGGAGTCCGATGACACCCCGCACCACCCGGAAATCCCGGCCGAGACGCGGTTTCCTCGCGACGGCCGCCGCGAGCGCCGCCGCAGTGCTGATCATGAGCGCCTGCTCGGCCGGCGGTACGGAATCCGGGAATGCCTCGGGCGCCAAGACCCGCACGGTCACCGACATCGCCGGCGAGGTCGAGGTCCCGGCGGAGCCGCAGCGCATCGTCTCCGTCGACTTCTACTCGCCCGCAACCCTGGTGGACCTCGGGATCAAGCCGGTCGGAGTCGTCGAGGGATTCGAGAAGTC
>NZ_JBSGUP010001092.1:0-1463 GCF_053607985.1 Streptomyces sp. NPDC055078 | reverse complement strand
CGAAAGCGTAGCGGGGCGGCGCTGTGCTGCGCGCCCTTTTCCGTGAAACTCCTGGACCAAACGGGATGTGAGCTTTCACACCCGGTGAATAATTGCCTCGCGGTACGAGGTTCCGGCAAAGTCTTGCTTCCGTCAGGCCCCGCACACGACACTCCGGCACCACTCGTGGTGCTCAGCAACTCACAACTCAAGAAACGCCGTCGTGTGCCGCCCGCGAGCTTCACCGGCCACTCCCCCGGGAGTTGACCACGGGCCAGCGCCTCCTGTGACCCGATGCTGTGGGAGGCCCGTGCCAGGGGCACGATTCGCCCGTGGGGTCACCTGTGCGGGCGATGCTGGAAGGAAACCGTGTGAGCCGGATCTCGGTCCGGGGATTCGCCGTGGCCTCTGCCACCGCGGTCACCACCGTCGGAGCCGTCGTAGGTGTTGCCTCGGGGAACCCGCAGTCCGCGGGCGACAACCTGGAGGCGGCTTCCTCCGACGCGACACTTCTCGCTGACATACCCATGGGTCAGCAGGCCCAGGTCCAGGTCTCCTCGCTGACGGAGCAGGCCGACGCACAGGCGGCAGCCGCCGACGCGACGGCCAAGAAGTCCGCTGAGGAAGCCGCTCGACTGGACGCCGCGAAGACCGCGAAGGCGAAGAAGGAAGCCGCCGACGAGCAGGAGCAGGCCAAGAAGGAGCGCGAAAAGAAGGCCGCCGAGGCCAAGGAGAAGGCGCGGGAGCGGGCCAGCCGCGACTCCGTGCGCGATGCCTCCAGCTTCAGCGCCAAGGGCTCGTACACCGTCGCCGAGGTCAAGGCGATGGCACGGCAGATGATCCCGGCGGACCAGTTCCAGTGCTTCAGCAATATCGTGGAGCGCGAGTCGACGTGGAACTACCGGGCCCAGAACCCGTCATCGGGCGCGTACGGCCTCGTCCAGGCGCTGCCCGGCTCCAAGATGTCCTCCGCCGGCGCCGACTGGCAGACCAACCCCGCGACCCAGATCAAGTGGGGCCTGAAGTACATGAACAGCCGGTACGACAGCCCCTGTGGGGCGTGGTCGTTCTGGCAGGCCAACAAGTGGTACTGAGCACCGGGTCCGCTTCGCGGGCCGCAGTCTGACGCTCAACTCCCCGGAGCCCTTCGCCGTCCCTACGGTGAGGGGCTCCGTTGCGTGTACCGTCGTCGGTCCCGGGGCTCCGGGGAGGGCGTGATGGGGGGAAGAGGAAGAATCATGGCCAGACTGCCGGGGTGGCTCGACGATCTGGGCGCCGGGCTCGCCCGGCTGTCGGAGCGCCTGAAGGAGCGCGGCGCGGACCCCGACGACCCACTGCCCGACGGCTCGGCGCGCGACGGCTCGGGGCGCGACGACCGGTACGCCGACGCCGTCGCGGGCGGAGCGCCCGCCGGCGAGGGGGATTCCACCGAAGCCGAGGCGCCCGCTGCCGCCGGGAGCGGTCCGGCGCCGCCCGCGGCCGCC
>NZ_JBSGUP010001091.1:0-1469 GCF_053607985.1 Streptomyces sp. NPDC055078 | reverse complement strand
GGTGGCCGGTGGTGGGCGTTGGGCTCTTAAGGAGGGGAGGGGGAGGGGCGCTCATGCCGCCCTGCCCTGCGGGTTGTGGGTGATGGACCAGTTCAGGGCGCTGGTGATGACCGGGGTGCACTCGGATTCCCGCAGTCCGGCCGCCTCCCCCGCTCCCTTAAGAGCGTCCTCAACCGCGTGCCGGGGGAGGTCGCCGGACGCGACGAAGCGCCCCAGGGCCCGCGCGGCCCGCAGAAGCGTCGAGTTCCGGGTGCCCTCCGCAGCACGGGCGACGTTCGCCGTTTCGGCCGTGAGGGCTGCTGACGCGTAGCGGGACGCCCGTACGGCCGAGGGTGCAGCCGTTAGTGCCCGCAATGACTGACAGGGCGCCAGAAGGGCGTACACCCATTCGGGGAGGGTGACGGCGGGGGCGGGGTCGGTGACCTCGTAGGCCCCGGCGGGGGTGAGGCTGCCGACGCCGACGACGTACCCGCCCCACGCGCGGGTGTCCACCAGCGGCGCGAGCCTGCCCGCAGTATTGCTCAGCCGGATGCCGCGCGGGGCGGTGAAGTACAGGTGCTGCCCGCCTCCCGCAGTCCGGATGGTGCGGGTGGCGGGGACTGCGTGTCCGGCGCGCTCGCAGAGCGCCGTAAAGGCCGTCACCCCGTCAGGGGTGCCCTTCTCGCCCTTGCTCTTGTCGTTCTGCTTGGGCATGTCGAGGTCCACCACGACCAGCCCCGAAGGGCCCGTGGCGATGCCCAGGTTGTAGGGGGCGGTGGACCACGCGCGCCGGATGCGGTCCGGGTCGGTGGTGGCCCTGTCCTCCCATTTCTGGTGGCCGGTGGCGCAGGTACCGGTCCGGGGGCACCGTGCCTCGCTGTGGAGCGCGGGGCGCTTGCTCCCGGGGCGCAGGGGGAACACCGCCCACCCCCGGGCGGCGGTATCGAGCGCCGCATGCAGCAGCGCGGCCTTGCGGTCATGGGTCATGCTGGGTGTCTCCAGTTCTCGTGAGTGCTGGGAGACGAGAGCGGCCCCGGTCATTGGCGTGAGAGGGGCCGCTCTCGGTTGTTGTGGGGGTTAGTCGGTCGGGGGCTGGTACTTCTTCGCGAGTTCGCGGATCCAGGTGGGCCAGTGCTCGGGGTGGTTGTCGTAGTAGGCGACGGTCATACGAGCGGAGCCGTCATGGAGGATTCCGGGACGGCCGGGCTTCCAGGGCCCGGTGACCTCAGCCGCGACGGGGTCAGGTCGTCCGGGGGCGAAGTAGAGCGTCACGGTCTCCGGGATGACGATGACCTTCCGGCCGAGCCAGTCGAAGCACTCGGGCTTGCCGGTCACAGGCACGCTGATTTCGATGCGGGTCAAAGCGGGCTTCCTCAGGAGGCTTTGAGGCGGCGGGGGCGGTGGGGGATCGTGACGGGGGCGGTTGACGGCTTGTGGCCGCTCTCGGGGTTCCAGCGGCCCGGGGCGGGTCCGCATGGCATGTCGGGTGC
>NZ_JBSGUP010001090.1:0-1483 GCF_053607985.1 Streptomyces sp. NPDC055078 | reverse complement strand
GATGTGGTGTTCGCCGACGCCGCGGGCACCCCCGAACTCGACCGCGCCGAGGCGGACGCGCTCCGCGGGATCTTCGGCCCGCACGGCGTACCGGTGACCGCGCCCAAGACCATGACCGGACGCCTCGGCGCCGGCGGCGCGGCACTCGACCTGGCGACGGCCGTGCTGTCCATCCGCGACGGGGTGATCCCGCCGACGGCGAATGTGGGAAAACCGGTGCCCGAGTACGGGATCGACCTCGTCCGCCGGGCGCGGCGCGCACCGGTGTCGGCCGCCCTCGTGCTGGCCAGGGGGGCCGATGGGTTCAACGCGGCCACGGTCGTGACCCGACAACGTGAGGAGAGAAATGTCCAGTGAGGACCACCGGCACGCCATCGTCACCGGTGCCACCAGCGGTATCGGTCTCGCCATCACCACGGCGCTGTGCCAGCTCGGGCAGCGCGTCTTCATCTGCGCCCGCGACGCCGAGAACGTCGCGCTCACCGTCGAGCGGCTGCGCGACAAGGGCTTCGATGTCGCGGGCCAGGCGTGCGACGTACGCTCCACCGAGCAGATCGGCGCCTTCGTACGGGCCGCCGTCGACCGGTTCGGCCCGGTGGACATCCTGGTGAACAACGCGGGCCGCAGCGGGGGCGGCCCCACCGCGAAGCTCACCGACGAACTCTGGCTCGATGTCATCGACACCAACCTCAACAGCGTCCTGCGGGTCACCCGTGAGGCGCTGACCACGGGCGGCATGCTGGAGCGGGGCAGCGGCCGGATCATCAACATCGCGTCGACCGGCGGCAAACAGGGCGTGGTGCTGGGAGCGCCGTACTCGGCGTCCAAGCACGGCGTCATCGGCTTCACCAAGGCACTGGGCCTGGAGCTGGCCAAGACCGGCATCACCGTGAACGCCGTCTGCCCCGGCTATGTGGAGACACCGATGGCACAGCGGGTGCGGCAGGGCTACGCCGCGGTCTGGGACACCACGGAGACCGCGGTGCTGGAGCGGTTCGAGGCCAAGATCCCGCTCGGCAGGTACACCACCCCCGAGGAGGTCGCCGGACTCGTCGGCTACCTCGTCACCGACCCGGCCGCCCCGGTCACCGCGCAGGCGATCAACGTCTGCGGCGGCCTCGGCAACTACTGACGCCCTGGCCAGGACAACCTTCGCCAGGACAACCCGTGCCGGAAGGACCCGTGCGAGATCAACCCGTGCCAGGACTACCCGTGCCAGGACAAGGAGAACCCCGCAGCATGGAAAGCAGCCACCGCACCGAGCACCGGATCACCGTGGAGGCGCCCGCGCGCACGGTCTTCGACCTGATCGCGGACGTCGACGCGTGGCCCGGGATCTTCCCCCCGACCGTGCACGTTGACGTCCTGGAGCGGACCGCCGGACACGAGCGCATCCGCATCTGGGCGACCGCCAACGACGCCGTCAAGACCTGGACCTCGCGCCGGGTCCTCGACCCCGGGGGGCTGCGGGTGGGCTTCCGCC
>NZ_JBSGUP010001089.1:0-1486 GCF_053607985.1 Streptomyces sp. NPDC055078 | reverse complement strand
AGACGGCGGCCCTGGCCCGGGTCGCCGACGGGCCGCCGGACCTGCTGGGGGGCGCCCTGCTCGTACGGCCCGACGGATCGTACGAGGGGAGCCTCGGGGGTGGTCCCGCGCTGGACGCGGCAGCGGCGGCCGAGGCCGTGGCGCTGCTCGGCGCGGGCCGTACGGGCCCGGTCACCGTCGGCGCGGACGGCGGGCGCTGCGGCACCCCGCTGACCCTGCTGGTCGAGTCGAGCGCCCCGCCACCCCGAATGATCGTCTTCGGTGCCGTCGACTTCGCGTCCGCGCTGGTCAGGGTCGGCAAGTTCCTCGGCCACCAAGTCACCGTCTGTGACGCGCGCCCCGTCTTCGCCACGAGAGACCGCTTCCCCGAGGCCGACGAGATCGTCGTCGACTGGCCGCACCGCTATCTCGCGGGCACCGCGACCGACTCCCGTACGGTCCTGTGTGTCCTCACCCACGACGCCAGGTTCGACATCCCGCTGCTCGCCGCCGCGCTGCGGCTCCCCGTCGCCTATGTCGGCGCGATGGGCTCCCGCCGTACCCACGAGGACCGCGTCAGGCAACTGCGCGAGTGCGGTGTCACCGCGCGGGAACTGGCCCGGCTGCGCAGCCCGATCGGCCTCGACCTGGGCGCCCGTACCCCGGAGGAGACCGCCCTGTCGATCGCGGCGGAGATCGTGGCGGACCGGCGCGGCGGCAGCGGGGTGTCCCTGGCCGGCACACACACCCCGATCCACCACGACACCGACCCACCCCGGCCCGACCGGATCGGCTCGACGGCCTGACCCGGCGGCGGTCCGGACCAGTGGCCGCCCAGCGGGGACCCATCGGCCCGTCGGGACATCCCCGCCGGTAAATGGGTTGCCGAACGGGTGGCCCTGCCCGTTTGATGAACGGGTCGACCGGAGACATCTGATCCGGACACACACCTGATGACAGAAAGGGGTGCTTGTATGCCTCGGGCCCCGCGGAGCCGTTCTCCCCGTTGAGGAGGGACTTCCGCGACAGCGGTATGAACTCCCCGGTGCGAGACGGTGCTCAGCGCAGTCGGCCCGCTCACGCATCACTTCAGGAGTCGTGTCCATATGTCACGCAACAGATCCCGGCGCGCCCGCGCCGAATCGCGCGCCGAATCCTTCCGCTGCCTCCACTGCGGTCTCGATGTCCCGATGACCGCCGCCGGCACCGGACACCGCAATCACTGCCCGAACTGCCTGTGGAGCCGTCACCTCGACGACACACCAGGCGACCGGGCCGCCGACTGCGGAGCCCGGATGGAACCCCTCGCCATCTCCGTACGCGGCGACGGCGAATGGGTGCTCGTCCACCGCTGCACGCACTGCGGCGTTCTGCACGCCAACCGCACGGCGGGCGATGACAACGCCCTGCCGCTGACCAGACTGGCCGTACGCCCGCTGGCTCAGCCGCCGTTCCCGCTGGAGCGCCTCGCCGCGCTCTGAACGTCAGGACGCGCGGAGCCCGGACC
>NZ_JBSGUP010001088.1:0-1487 GCF_053607985.1 Streptomyces sp. NPDC055078 | reverse complement strand
GCGCTGGACGCGCTCCAGCCGTCCCTGGCCGCCTCGGTGATCTCCGGCGGACCGGCCGACCCCGATCTGCCGTGGCTCGTGGAGCGGCTGGCCGGACGGTCCGGGCGGGTGGTCGTGGACGGCTGGCCGACCGGGGTCGCCACCTCCTGGGCGCAGCAGCACGGCGGCCCCTGGCCCGCGACCAGCAGACCGGACGCCACCAGCGTCGGGGCGGGCGCGCTGGACCGCTTCACCCGCCCGGTCGTCTATCAGGACGTGCCCCGGGCGGCGCTGCCCGAGGCACTGCGCGACCACAACCCCTGGGGTGTGGTCCGGTGGCTGGACGGACTTCCGGTGGCGGCGACGGCCGGTGCGACGGGAGGCGGAGCATGAGCGGGCCCCTGGACGGCGTACTGGTCGCGGACTTCAGCCGGGTGCTGGCCGGGCCGCTGTGCACCATGACCCTGGCGGACCTGGGCGCGACGGTCGTCAAGGTGGAGCGGCCGGGTTCCGGTGACGACACCCGGTCCTGGGGACCGCCCTGGTCGGCCACGTCCACGACGTACTTCGAGAGTGTCAACCGCACCAAGCTGGGCGTCGCCCTGGATCTGGCCGACGACGCCGACCGCGCCCTGGCCCGGGAGCTGGCCCACCGCGCCGACGTCGTGGTGGAGAACTTCCGTACGGGCTCACTGGAGCGGCTGGGCCTCGGCTACGAGCAGGTGGCCGCCGTCAACCCGGGGGTGGTGTACTGCTCGGTCACCGGCTTCGGCAGCGGCGCGGGTGCCGGACTGCTGGGCTACGACTTCGTCGTCCAGGCCCTGGGCGGGCTGATGAGCATCACGGGCGAGAGCGACGGCGACCCGGTGAAGGCCGGTGTCGCCCTGGTCGACGTCCTCACCGGCAAGGACGCCGCGATCGGCGTACTGGCGGCGCTGGCGGACCGGGCGCGGACCGGACGCGGCTGCCGGGTGGAGGTCAATCTGCTCTCCAGCCTGCTGGGCTCCCTGGTGAACCAGGCCCAGAGCTGTCTGGAGACCGGCCGCGCGCCGGGGCGGATGGGGAATCGTCATCCTTCGATCGCCCCCTACGAGACGCTGCGCTGCCGCGACGGACTGCTGGCGGTCGCCTGTGGCAACGACGGCCAGTTCGCCCGGCTGGCGGCCACGCTCGGCGCGGCGGAGCTGGCCGACGACGAGCCCTTCGCCACCAACCCCGCCCGGGTCGGTCACCGCGAGGAGCTGGTGGCGGCCCTGGAGGAGCGTCTCGCGAACGCCGACGCCGCCGACTGGCAGGCGCGGCTCACCGAGGCGGGCGTACCGGCCGGGAAGGTCGGCACGATCGCGGACGGGTTCGCCCTCGCCGAGGAGCTGGGTCTTTCGCCCACCGTGGCCCCGGCCGGCGGCGGGACACCCGCGCCCCGGCATCCCGTCACCTACTCCACCGGCCTGGTCCGGGGGGCGGCGGCGCCGCCCCGGCTGGACGAACACGGCGATGCGGTACGCGCC
>NZ_JBSGUP010001087.1:0-1494 GCF_053607985.1 Streptomyces sp. NPDC055078 | reverse complement strand
GTACGACCCTCCCACTCCGCTCCGCGCATGCCCCGGCAGCGCGCTCCCAGGCGATGACCACGCGTTCGTCGCCGGCCGAGCCCCCGGCCGGCGACGCCGACCACCGGCTCACACCCCCGCCGTGTCCGGCAGCGCCCGGACGGCCGCCCACCCCTCGGCGGGCAGCGGGCCCGGGGCGTCATCCGGTCTCCGTATCGCAGGACTGGCGGGCCCCACCGCCGTCCATGGGGCACCGCACATTCGAGAAGGGATTCCCCGCCCATGCCCGATGACATCTACACCGCCCGATGGCGCATGCTCGCTCTCCTGGTGGCCGGGTACGTGGGCCTGACGCTGAACTGGTTCAACATCGCGTCGGCGTTCACACCGATCAGCGAGGACCTGGGCGCGTCGTTCACGCAACTGGCCTTTCTGATCGCCCTCTTCCTGATCGGATACGGCGTTGTCCACATCCCCGCCGGTCTGCTCGCGACCCGGCTGGGTCTGAAGCGCACGCTCGTCCTCGGCATCGTGCTGCAGAGCGTCGGCGGCATCCTCTCGGGGCTCGCCGTCGACTACGCCGACCTGGCCGTCTACCGCGTACTGGCCGGGATCGGCGGGTCGATCTTTCTCTCCGTGTCGGTCGGCGCGGTCAGTGTCTGGTTCCGGAACCACGAGATCAACTTCGCCCTGGGAATCACCGGCGGAGCGGCGTTCAGCATCGGAGCCGCGCTGGGTCTCTACGGCTGCGTCGCCCTCACGGAGGTCATCGGCTGGCGAACGATGCTGATCGTCTGCGGGGTGTTCAACCTGGTCCTGGCCGCCGCCGCTGCCGCGTGGTTCAGGACCCCGCCGGATGTGACGGGCCTCGCCGGCGCCGAGATCACCCGCGACGGCCTCGCCAAGGCGCTGTGGGACCGGCAGTTGTGGATCTACGGCGGAGCCATGATCGGTGTCTACGGCGCGTACATCACCGCCTCACAGCTGCTCGGCGAGTACGCGATCGACGAACTCGGATTCACCGGCGGCCAAGGGGGACTGCTCGGCGCGGTGTTCGCCCTGGCCGGAATTCCGGGCAGCCTGCTCGGCGGCCATCTGGCGGACCGACTGAAGAACTACCGGCTGATCATGGTCGTCCCGTTCCTCGCGATGAGTGCGGCCCTGTTCCTCATCCCCATCCGGTCGGCTCCCCTGCTGTGGTTCCTGTCCGGTCTGATCGGATTCCTGTTCCTCTTCAGTTTCCCCGCGTGGCTCTGTGTCCCCGCCGAGATCTCCCGTGTCGACGCCGAGCACATCGGCACCGCGGTGGGGCTCATGCTCACCCTCGCGGCAGTCGGCGGTTTCGTCTTCCCCATCATCTTCGGGAAGGTCGTCCCCGCCGCGGGCTACGGCACCGGCTGGGCAACGCTCGGAGTCCTGTCCCTGCTCACGGCGCTGATCGGCCTCTTCGGCCGCCCCGGCCCGACGCCCGCCCCCACCGGCAAACCCACCGGACCCACCGAGACCGCGGGACTC
>NZ_JBSGUP010001086.1:0-1495 GCF_053607985.1 Streptomyces sp. NPDC055078 | reverse complement strand
GGTCAGACACCCCATGTCGTTGGGTGTCAAGCGGCATGGGATTGGGCGTGGTGTGACCAGGCGGTTGCTTCGTCGTAGCGGGTACGGGTTTTGAGGCAGCCGTGGAGTATGCCGACCAGGCGGTTGCCGACCTGCCTCAGGGCGGGGTTGTAGCCGGCTTCGCGGTCACGCTGCTTGTCGTAGTAGGCGCGTGCGCCGGGCGAGGCCCGCAGAGCGGAGAACGCTTGGGCCTGCAACGCGTCGGCGAGCCGGTTGTTGCGGACATAACGGGCTTGAACGGTGTGGCTCTTGCCGGAGGCCCGGGTGACGGGGCTGGTGCCGGCATAGTTCTTGCGGGCCTTGGCCGAGGCATAGCGGGTGGGGTCGTCTCCGAACTCGGCGAGCACCCGGGCGCCGGTGATCTCCGCGATGCCAGGCATCGAGAGGTAGATCTCAGCGTCCGGGTGCGCGAGAAAATGTGCCTTCACCTGCCCTTCCATCTCGGCGATCTGCTCGTTCAGCGCGATCAGCACGCGCGCGTGGGCAGTGGCGGCCGCCGCGTAGGCGGCCGTGACCGGCTCGGGCAGGCCGAGCTGCGGCTCACGCAGAACGGCCCGGATCGCGGCCGCCTTCTCCTCCCGGTTCCGGCGTCGGGAGCGGGTCAGAACCGCGGTGATCTGGGAGCGGGTCAGCTTCGCCGCCGCCGCGGGCGCGGGCGCCTTGATCAGCAGCTCCAGCGCGTCCGTGCTGGTCAGCGCCAGCTCGGCGTAGGCGCCCAGAGCCGCGGGGAAGTACTCCCGCAGCGTGGACCGCAGCCGCTGGAAGGTGCGGGTGCGTTCCCAGATCAGGGTCTGGTGGGCGCGGGCGACGACCTTGACGGCCTGGGCTTGGTCGCTGTCGCCGGCCACCGGCCGTAACTGGGCCCTGTCGATGCGGACCATGTCGGCCAGCGCGTGCGCGTCACCCTTGTCGCTCTTGGCGCCGGAGGTGGCGTACCGCTCCTTGAACCGGGCGGCCTGGCGCGGGTTGATCGCGTACACCTGGTAGCCCGAGGCGATCAGGGCCTGCACCCACGAGCCACGATCGGTCTCGATACCGACCACCACCCGCGCCGCGTCCAGGTCCTCACCGCCGTGCCGCGCGACGAGCTCGTGCAGCCTCGCGATGCCCTCCACGCCCTCCGGCAGCCGCGCGGCGGCAAGCCTGCGGCCGGCCTCGTCCTGGAGCTCGACATCGTGATGATCTTCCGCCCAGTCATCGCCGATCAGCAGCAACAGACCCTCCCCGTAACGTAGTTCACTTCCTTAAGCAGCCTGCGGAAGGCGCGGCGCGCGGCCTAATGGATCCAGTGCTCACGCCCTCCTGGGCGGGCACGCCACCCCATCAGCGGTCTGGCCTCCCGGCCAACCAGCAGGGGCACGGTCTGACCTCAGAAGTCGATGCTTCCGGCGCGGAGAGTGCTCACCTGCTGGCGGCTACGGCACCAAGTCTCTACGACCCGGTAGCTCCCATTAGG
>NZ_JBSGUP010001085.1:0-1498 GCF_053607985.1 Streptomyces sp. NPDC055078 | reverse complement strand
AGGCACTGCTCGCCGAGTTGGGACTGCCGGGGCCCGACGGGCCCGAGCGCCGGGAGCTACGCCTGGACGTGCTCCGCAGCGGCCTCGACCGGCGTCGTGAGATCGCCTTGCGCCGGCTCGTGGTCTGCGGCGTTCCCTACGGGGAGGAGTCCGGCGTCGCCGGAGTCGGTGACGCCGCCGCGCTGACGACGCGCTGGGCCGTCGCCTGGACACCGTCCACGGCCGCGATGCTCGATGTGGCGGGGCTGCACGGGGTGACCCTTGACCAGGCGGCCGCGGGCATGCTGCGGCAGGAGCGCGCGGACGAGTTGCGCCGGGGCGGGCCGTCGGCGGCGGAGGTGCTCGACGGACTCGCCCGGGCAGCCGAGTCCGCGCTGCGCCCCCTCGCCGTGGAGCGGCTGGCCGAGACCGCCGAGCTGGTCCCGGCGACCGGCTCCCTGCCCGAACTGCTCGCCGGGATGGCGTTGCTGGACCGGATCCGATCCGGCCATGTGCCGGGGCTGGACCCGGGCTGGGAGCGGTCGGCGGTCGGCGCGGCGTACGAGGAGCTGGCGTCGGCCGGGGTGCGCGCGCTCGACGGCCTCGCGGGCTCCACCGACCCCGCCGACGCCCGCGCCCTGGTCTCGCTCGCCGGGCAGGCGGCCGAGGTCGGCGGCGGATTGCGTCTGGCCGACGCACTGGCCCGGCTGGAGACGGAGGCCACGCCGCTGATACGGGGCGCGGCGGGCGCGGCGCGGGTGCTGCTGGGGCAGCGGGACCCGGGCGGGTTCGGCACCCGCCTCGCCTCACGCGCCGATGGCGCGACTTCGCCGGAACTGCTTACGCGGCTCGCGGACTTCCTGCGCGGCGCGCTCCTCGCGGCGGGCCCCCTGCTGGAGACGGGCCGTGCGCTGGACCCCTTGCTGGAGCGGGTGGAGTCGTTCAGCGACCGCGCGTTCCTGGACCGGTTGCCCGCGCTCAGGGCGGGCTTCGACACCCTGGCTCCGGCGGCCCGTTCGCGACTGCTGTCGGTGGTGGAGGACCGTACGGGCACAGCGGCCGGGACCTTGACGGGTCCGGTGCGGGATCCCGCCGCGCTGGCCCTGCTGGCGGCGGCGGACCTCGCCGGCCGGGAGGCGCTGGTGGCCAGGGGCCTGGGCGGGAGGCCGGCCCCGAACCGGGCCCCGGACGATCACCGGGGCGGCGCCCTGGCGGGAGCGTCCGCCGCCTCCGCCCCGGGGGCGCCGACGCGTACCACTCCGGTCTCAAGTGCGTTCGCCCCGGACCTGCCAGAGCCGGCCTCTCCGGCCCTGGACGCGCCCGGTGCCGGGGGCTCCGCCGCATCCGGCGCGGGGGCAGAGCCGACGGTCGCCGCTGGTCCGGGCACGGCCCGTGTCCGTGGGGACGAGGCGGCGGACCTCGTTCCGGGCACCGCCGACAGCGTCCCGGTTCCCGGCCTCGGGCCGGTTCAGGGCCGTGGGCCGGTTCAGGGCCATGGGCCGGGTGTGGACCATGGGCC
>NZ_JBSGUP010001084.1:0-1516 GCF_053607985.1 Streptomyces sp. NPDC055078 | reverse complement strand
CTGGTGAACAACGCCGGCCGGGGCCTGCTCGGCGCGCTGGAGGAGATCACCGACGCCGAGGCGCGCTCGCTCTTCGACCTCAACGTCTTCGGTCTGATCAATGTCACCCGCGCCGTACTGCCCGTCATGCGCCGGCAGGGCTCCGGCAAGCTCGTCCACATCGGCTCCCGCTCCGGCTTCGAGGGCGAGCCCGGGGTGAGCATGTACAGCGCGTCGAAGTTCGCGGTGGCGGGCATCAGCGAGGCTCTGTCGGCCGAGATGGCACCGTTCGGCATCCAGTCGATGGTCGTCGAGCCGGGTGTGTTCCGCACCGACTTCCTCGACCCCAGTTCCCTGTCCGTGGCCGCGACCCGTATCGCCGACTACGACGACACGCCGGCCCACGTCACCCTGGACTGGATCGACCGGGCCAACCACACCCAGCTGGGCGACCCGGTCAAGGGCGGCGCCCTGATCGTCGAGGTCACCTCCGGTGACCGGCTCCCCACCCACCTCTACCTGGGCCGTGACACCCTCGAACGCCTTGAGGTCAAGCTCCGGCAGGTCCAGGACGACCTCGCTCCGTGGCACGAGAAGTCCGCGGCCACCGCGCACACCGACGCCGCGTAACTCCCCCTGCGGGCAGGGCCCTCGCCCCTGAGTGTCCGTTCTTCTCTCCGGCTCCCCGCTCGCCGGCCGTGTCGCAGTGGTCTCCGGCGCCTCCAGCGGCATGGGCCCCGCCACTGCCGACGACACGGGGCTCAGCACACCAGTTGCCTGAGCCTGCGCACGTCGGCGAGCGGGTCGGCGCCCACCGGGTTGACGTTGAGTACGGTGACCCCGGCTTCCCGGTAGGCGGCGATACGGTCGCGTATCCATCCTTCGGGACCGATGAGGTTGGTGAGATCGATGAGTTCGTCCGGAAGTGCGGCCATGGCCTCCTTCCTGTGCCCGGCGAGATAGAGGTCCTGGACTCGTTCGGCTTCCGCCTCGTAGCCGTATCTGCGGACGACGTCGTTGTAGAAGTTACGGCCCTTCGCCCCCATGCCTCCGACGTACAGCACGGTCTGGAGGCGGGCCTGATCGCGGACTCGGGTGACGTCGTCGCCGATGGCCAGAAACCCGCCGGCGACGGTTTGCAGTTCACCGAGTGCAGGGTCGCGGCGGGCGGCCCCCTCGGCGAGTGAGGTGCCCCAGACCTGATGGGCACGGTCCGGCAGGAAGAAGAGCGGGAGCCAGCCTTCCGCGATCTCGGCGGTGAGGCGGACGTTGTGGTCGCCGAGCGCGGCGAGGTGGACGGGGATGCGTTCGCGTACCGGCTGGGCGAGGAGTTTCAGCGGCTTCCCGAGGCCGGTGCCCTGGCCGGCGGGGAGCGGCAGCGGGTAGAGCCCGGTGTTGGTGATGACTTCCCGCCGCCAGATGCGGCGGCACAGGTCGACGACTTCACGGGTGCGGGCGAGCGGCTTGTCGTACGGGACACCGTGCCAGCCTTCGACCACCTGCGGTCCGGACGCGCCGAGCCCGAGGATCGCCCGGC
>NZ_JBSGUP010001083.1:0-1549 GCF_053607985.1 Streptomyces sp. NPDC055078 | reverse complement strand
AGCTAGAAGAGCGTGCCCTCCTCCGGGGCCGCCAGTTCCTCCAGCAGCTCCGGTCCGTTGTTGCGGACGTTGCTCACCGCCGTGGTCACCGCGTACGCCCGCATCAGCCCCTCGGGCGGCGGCTCCAGCAGCGACCGCAGCTCCTCCACATCCGTACGCGCCGGGTCCAGCCAGGCGTCCCAGCGGTCGGGTGTCAGCATCAGCGGCATCCGGGGGTGGATGTCGGACAGGGAGCGCGGGCCGTCCGCCGGGGCGACACCCAGCGGGCCCTGCTCCGCCTCGGTCGTGATGACCGTGCAGGTGGCCCACCACGCGCCCGGGTGGTCGTCGGGCAGTGTCCGGTCCCGCCAGAACTCGTACAGCCCCGCCATCGAGAACACCGACCCGTCGGCGGGCGTCACGAAGTACGGCTGCTTACGGGGCCGCTTCTTGCGCCCCCGCACCTCCAGCTCGCGTTCGTCCTCCCCGGTCACCCACTCGTAATACCCGTCGGCCGGCAGGATGCAGCGCCGGGCGGCGAAGGGGCGGCGGAACGACGGCTTCTCGTGCACCGTCTCCGCCCGTGCGTTGATCATCCGGGCCGCGCCCTCCGGCGTTTTCGACCAGGACGGTACGAGTCCCCACTTCAGCGCCCGGAGCTGGCGAACCGGCCGTGGGTCCGCCGCGTCCTTAAGAGGGCGTTCGAGGATCGCGTACACCGATTTGGTGGGGGCTACATTCCAGTCGGGAGCCAGTGTCTCCTCCGGCTCCCACTTCTCGGCCTCGAAGAGATCGGTGAGATCCTCGGGCCTCCGACTTGCCGCATACCGTCCACACATCTCAATCCACCCCTCCGACCTGCGAAAACGCAAGCTCGTTCCACCTCGGTCAGCACCGAATCAGCACGGTGCCGGGTCAGCGCCGGATCCATCACCTCGGCCGCCCGCCCCGTCGGGTCCGAGCCATCTGGACACGTCCAAGAGTGGCAGACCGTTCTGGTTGTATCCGGCGGCGGCCAGGCCGGTGCGTGCGCCGTCCGCGAGGTCGTACGCAACAGGTCCCGGTCCATGGTCTCGTCGAGGTTCAGCCGCGGCTGCCGGTCACCCGTACCTATCGCGGTGCTCACCGGCAGGCGTCGCCGCTCGCGGACCGTCTGGAGGGCCGCGTTCCCGTCGCGGGCGACTGCCCGCCGTACAGGGTGCCGGGCCATCCGCGTGGCGGGAGGACCGTCCGGTTCACCGGTCTGCCCGGCTCGGGCAAGTCCTCGGCAGCCGCCGCGCCGGCATCGCGGCTGACCGGGCCGGCGCAGGTGCTGGAGGTGTGCGTACGGCGCGACGTGAAGGTAGGACGGTACGCCAAGGCGAACGCCGGTCAGATCACCGGGACAGCCGGAATGACCGGGACGACTGGGACGACCGGGGTGGACGACCCGCACGAACCACCCGAAGCACCCAGGGCACCCGAGCCACCCGAAGCACCCAAGGCACCCGAGCCACCCAAGCTGCGGCTGCGTACCGACCGCCACGGCCTCGGCGAGTGCGTGGCGGGCCTGCTCGGCCTCCTTCGTGGG
>NZ_JBSGUP010001082.1:0-1551 GCF_053607985.1 Streptomyces sp. NPDC055078 | reverse complement strand
GTGCGGGCACGGTCGTCGGCGGGGCCGCTTCCGTACGGCCATTCCGTACGGCCATCCGTACGGGTTCTGCTCGGGTTCTGCTCGGGGTCGCTACACGGCGTCGATCGCGATCGCGGCCTCGGCGTCGAGCGTCGTGCCCACGGCCTGGACGACGGCGGCGACCTTGAACGCCTCCTGGACCGTCTCGCGGTCCACCCCGGCCTTGCGGAGCACCTGCTCGTGCGAGTCGAGGCACTGACCGCAGCCGTTGACGGCGGAGACGGCCAGCGACCACAGCTCGAAGTCGACCTTCTCCACGCCCGGGTTGCCGATGACGTTCATCCGCAGACCGGCGCGCAGCGTCTGGTACCCGGGGTCCGAGAGCAGATGCCGGGTCCGGTAGAAGACGTTGTTCATCGCCATCACGGCCGCTGCCGACTTGGCGGCGGTGTACGCCTCGGGGGAGAGGTTGGCGTTGGCCTCGGGCTCCAGCTCACGCAGCGCGATGGGGCTGCGGGACGCGATGGCGGTGGCCAGGACGGTGCCCCACAGCTGCTGCTGCGAGAGCTTGTCGTTGTTGCCGATGACCGAGCCGAGGTTCAGCTTCAGATCCTTGGCGTAGTCGGGCAGCGCCGACTTCAGGGCGTCGAGCGACATGGGTCACTCACCGGCCAGCAGCGCGACCGGGTCGAGCGTGTTCTCGCCCTTGCTCCAGTTGCAGGGGCACAGCTCGTCGGTCTGGAGCGCGTCGAGCACCCGCAGCACCTCCTTGGGGTTCCGGCCGACGGACCCGGCGGTCACCATCGTGAACTGGATCTCGTTGTTCGGGTCGACGATGAAGACGGCCCGCTGTGCGAACCCGTCCGCGCCCTCGATGCCGAGGTCCCGCATCAGCTCGTGCTTGGAGTCGGCCAGCATCGGGAAGGGCAGGTCACGCAGGTCGTCGTGGTCCTTGCGCCAGGCGTGGTGCACGAACTCGGAGTCGCCGGAGAAGCCGAGGATCTGGGCGTCACGGTCGGCGAACTCGTCGTTCAGCTTGCCGAACGCGGCGATCTCGGTGGGGCAGACGAAGGTGAAGTCCTTCGGCCATGCGAAGACGACCCGCCACTTGCCCTCGTAGGACTTGTGGTTGACGACCTCGAACTCCTTGCCGCTCTCCAGGGAGACGCAGGCAGTCAGCTCGTAGGTGGGGAACTGGTCGCCGACAGTGAGCACGGTGTTACTCCAGGGTGCATGAGGGTTTGGACAAATCCACCCTGTCATATCCGTGATCGCCGATGAAATCGATCAATCGGGTCAGTGTGATCAGATGCGCCGACCAATCGGGGCGGGGTGCCGTGCGGCGCCACGGGGTATGCCTCGCCGGGTGCGCGCCGGTCTCAGGGGGCTGACTGTCGCGGGCCGCCCGCGCGGACGGCTGCGGCATCAAAGCTGGATCAGCAGTGATGCCGGACATGTTCTGAATCCGCTGATCGACTCTCCCGGACTGCACCGGGGCGGCCTCCGGACCGGGTACTTCACGGACCCGGCCCCGGACCGCCCGGACCACCCGGACCGCCCGAACCACCCGGG
>NZ_JBSGUP010001081.1:0-1564 GCF_053607985.1 Streptomyces sp. NPDC055078 | reverse complement strand
CCCCGAGGTGGCCGTGCGCATCGCCGCCCGCGCCCGCAGAGCAGCCGGCCGGACGCCCACCGCGGCCGGAGCACTCGCGGCGGCCGTCACCGCCCGCTCGCTCGCCGCCATCGGCGACCACCGGGGCGCCCAGATGGCGGTCACAGACGCGCAGGACCTGGTCGAACGCCTCGACGGGCAGGAAGCAGCCGACACCTGGTTCGGCTACCCGGGACAGAAGCACTTCGTGCACCTCTCCCAGGCGTACACCCTCCTCGGAGACACCGACGCCGCATACTCGGCCCAGGACAATGCGCTCGACCTCACCGACTCCCCTTCGGTGATGACCCGGGCCCTGATCGCGATGGACACCGCCGCCTGCCTGCGCCTCGACGGTGACCCCTCCGCGGCGGCCGTGATGGCGGCGGGGATCTTCGACCGCCTCCCCGCTCCCTACCGCGACGGCCTCATCCGGTCCCGGGCCGAATCCCTCCACCATGCCCTCGCCGGCCGCCCCCGAGACCTCCTCGGCCAGGCCCTCGCCTGAACGCGCGCATGACAGGCTCCGGGTCCGCTTCTACCCGGACCAACCCTCGACGCCAGCTTCTCCGCCGTGGGGAAGGGTGGGGCAGCTGACTCCTCAGCACCTGGGAGGTCCGGGAGCGCGCCTGCACTACGAGGTGCGAGGCGCTGGCCTGCGCCACCCGTGACGGCTTCAACGCCGGGCCCGGCGCGGGACTGTGGTTCGGCGCCCCCGCCTCCACGCCGCCGTCTCCGGCAACCCTCGCCGCAGTGCAGATGCTCATCACCGCCCAAGGCGATACCGACGGCAGTCCTCTGGCCCGGCAACCGGAATGGCCTGCCGCCTTCGAGGCCGCCGGCAGCACCCTCGCCAGCCTCGCCCACCATGGACGGCTCACCCGAGGGCTGCGGGCCGTCCTCACCGATCACCTGCTGTTCGCCTTCAACCGGCTCGGCATCTCCGCCTCCCACCAGAGCATCCTGGCCACCGCCGCCAGCCGCGTGATCTTCCACCGCGAACCCATGCCCGACGAGACCCCGCGAAGCACCCGGACCGACCCCGCCCAACCCCCTAGAGTCGGGCCAGTGACCATGCACTCCACCGACGCCCCGGCCCTCGACCCGCGAGAGCTGCGCGAGGCCCTCATCTCCAAGATCGACAGCCTCGGTACCTTCCGCACCGAAGCCGTCAAGAACGCCTTCCGCGCCGTGCCCCGGCACGTCTTCCTGCCCAGCGTGGACCTGGCAACGGCCTACGCGCCCAAGCCCGTGGTGACCAAACGAGCCGAGGACGGCACCGCCGTCTCCTCCGCATCCAGCCCCAACATCGTCGCCAAAATGCTCGAACAGCTTGACGTCCACCCCGGCGACCGGGTTCTGGAGATCGGCGCGGCCACCGGCATCAACGCCGCCCTCCTTGCGGAGCTGACCGGGCCGACCGGCTCGGTGGTCACCATCGAACTCGACGCCGACCTCGCGGACGGCGCCCGCACCGGCCTGGCCGCCGCCGGATACGACCAGGTCGAGGTAGTCCGCGGCGACGGCGCCCTCGGCGACCCCCGCG
>NZ_JBSGUP010001080.1:0-1574 GCF_053607985.1 Streptomyces sp. NPDC055078 | reverse complement strand
ACCCCCTAAGGGTGTCCCGCCCGCTGTGGCCGTCCGGTGGGGGTGCGGTCAGTGCGCGCCGCCCTGCGCCTCCAGGCGCTTGTACGATGCCTCGATCTCGGCCTCGGCCTCGGTGCGGCCGACCCAGTTCGCCCCCTCGACGGACTTGCCGGGCTCCAGGTCCTTGTAGACCTCGAAGAAGTGCTGGATCTCCAGGCGGTCGAACTCGGAAACATGGTGGATGTCCCGCAGGTGCTCGACACGCGGGTCCGACGCCGGAACGCAGAGCAGCTTGTCGTCGCCGCCCGCCTCGTCGGTCATCCGGAACATCCCGATGGCGCGGCACTTGATCAGGCAGCCCGGGAAAGTCGGCTCGTCAAGAATGACGAGGGCGTCCAGCGGGTCCCCGTCCTCGCCCAGCGTGTTCTCTACGAAGCCGTAGTCGGCCGGGTAGCTGGTCGAGGTGAAGAGTCGACGGTCCAGGCGGATCCGACCCGTTTCGTGGTCCACCTCGTACTTGTTCCGCGAACCCTTCGGGATCTCGATGGTGACGTCGAACTCCACGGGTGGCTCCTCCATGATCAACACATCCGTCGGTGATGCTGTGCCCTTCCGGGCGATATCCCCCCGGACCCCCAGCCGGACGGCTTTGCCGCCGACCGGGGTGCCATGTTCGCGGCAAGACGCAGTTCTGGTGATTAAGTGTCCCTCACGCAGATGGATGATCGCGAAAGGGGCTGGTCGAGGTGCCGGCGCTCAGAACGTGGCAGCTCGCGACGGGCGCCGCCGTCGTGGGGCTGGCCCTCGCCGCGGGAGCGGTGGCCGCGGCCGGTCCCTGGGACTCGGGACAGCGTAAGGCCGAAAAGCGCTGGGCAGCCGCCCGGAGTTCACAGGGTGGCGCAGATCACCACAAGCCGGGACCCGGGGAACCGGCCCCGGCGCCCAGCGCACCCGGTGTCCTCGCCGCGCTCGGCTCCTCAGGGGCCACCCCGCACGCCGACGGCAAGGCCGTCCCGGGCCTGGGCAAGGAGCTGGGCCCGCTGCTCGCCGACCCCGGCCTCGGCCCGGTCCGTACGGCGTCCGTCGTCGACGTCGCCACCGGGCGGCAGCTCTACGGGCAGGGCGAGGCGAAGGCGATGACCCCCGCCTCCACCATCAAGATCGCCACCGCCGTGGCCGCCCTGGCCGCCCTCGGCCCCGACCACCGCATCGCCACCGGCGTCGTCGCGAGCCCCGACGGCGGGACCGTCACGCTGGTCGGCGGCGGTGACGCGAGCCTGCGGACCGCCGGTCTCGAAAGCCTCGCCGGACGTACGGCGAAGGCCCTGAGGGAGCGCGGCGTCACCTCCGTACGGCTGCGGTACGACACCTCGCTCTACCGGGGGCCCGGGCGCCACACCATCGGCGTGAACGGCAATATCGCGCCGGTCACCGCGCTGATGGTCGACCAGGGCCGCGTCGACGCCACCTCCACCGGGGACGCCGAACGCAGCACCGACCCGGCGCGGGACGCCGCCGGCGCCTTCGGGGCGCTGCTGGCCCGCCAGGGGGTGAAGGTCACCGGCGACCCCGCCCCCGGCCGGTCCGCGCGGGGA
>NZ_JBSGUP010001079.1:0-1575 GCF_053607985.1 Streptomyces sp. NPDC055078 | reverse complement strand
GCTCCGTACCGCCCCCGGGTGTACGGAGCCCCCGCGCAGTCCGGCCGGGGACCGCCCCGGTCCCGGCCGGATTGTCGGTGCCCGCCAGTAGGGTGGACGGTATGGCAGACCCCTCCAGCTACCGTCCCAGGCCGGGCGAGATCCCCGAGTCGCCGGGGGTCTACAAATTCCGCGACGAGCACCGCCGGGTGATCTACGTCGGGAAGGCGAAGAGCCTGCGCCAGCGCCTCGCCAGCTACTTCCAGGACCTGGCCGGCCTGCACCCCCGTACGGCCACCATGGTGACCACCGCCGCATCGGTCGAGTGGACGGTCGTCTCCACCGAGGTCGAGGCGCTCCAGCTGGAGTACTCCTGGATCAAGGAGTTCGACCCCCGGTTCAACGTCAAGTACCGCGACGACAAGAGCTATCCGTATCTCGCGGTCACGCTCAACGAGGAGTTCCCGAGGGTCCAGGTGATGCGCGGCGCCAAGCGCAAGGGCGTGCGCTACTTCGGCCCCTACGGCCAGGCGTGGGCGATCCGTGAGACCGTCGATCTGATGCTCCGGGTCTTTCCCGTCCGGACCTGCTCCGCCGGTGTGTTCAGGAACCACCGGCAGAAGGGTCGCCCCTGCCTCCTCGGCTACATCGGCAAGTGCTCGGCCCCCTGTGTCGGCCGCGTCACCCCTGAGGAGCACCGCGAACTGGCGGAGGAGTTCTGCGACTTCATGGCCGGCCGCACCGGTACGTACATCCGGCGGCTTGAGCAGCGGATGACGGCGGCGGCCGAGGAGCTGGAGTACGAGCGGGCCGCCAGGCTCCGGGACGACATAGACGCGCTCAGACGCGCCCTGGAGAAGAATGCCGTCGTCCTCGCGGACGCCACCGACGCCGATCTGATCGCCGTCGCCGAGGACGAGCTGGAAGCCGCCGTGCAGATCTTCCACGTCCGCGGCGGCCGGGTGCGCGGACAGCGCGGCTGGGTCACCGACAAGGTCGAGGCCGTCGACACCGCCGGCCTGGTCGAGCACGCGCTCCAGCAGCTGTACGGGGAGGAGAGCGGCGAGACCGTCCCCCGGGAGGTGCTCGTCCCCGCCCTCCCCGAGAACACGGACACCGTCGGCCAGTGGCTGAGCGAGCGCCGGGGTGCCCAGGTGTCGCTGCGCGTCCCCCGGCGCGGCGACAAGAAGGACCTGATGGAGACGGTCCAGCGCAATGCCGTGCAGGCTCTCGGACTGCACAAGACCAAGCGCGCCAGCGATCTCACCACCCGCTCCCGCGCGCTGGAGGAGATCGCCGAGGCCCTGGAGCTGGACTCGGCGCCGCTGCGGATCGAGTGCTTCGACATCTCGCACCTCCAGGGCGAGGACGTCGTGGCGTCCATGGTCGTCTTCGAGGACGGATTGGCCCGCAAGAGCGAGTACCGCCGCTTCCAGATCAAGAGCTTCCAGGGGCAGGACGACGTCCGCTCCATGCACGAGGTGATCAGCCGCCGCTTCCGCCGCTATCTCGCGGAGAAGGACCGCACGGGGGAGTGGATCGGCGCGGACGACCCCGAGGGCGGCGGGGCGCCTGATGACGACGGCCGCCCCAAGC
>NZ_JBSGUP010001078.1:0-1588 GCF_053607985.1 Streptomyces sp. NPDC055078 | reverse complement strand
CCCAGGTCACGGATGGTGCCCGACGGCCGGGCGTCAGCTACCGCCTACGGAGCACCCGCCGGTCAGGCGACCGGCAACGGGTAGGTGTGGGTGTCGGGGAAGGCGGAGTCCGGCACGGCCGGGTCGCCGCCGGAGTTCTGCGGCATGTTGCCCTCGGCGTGCAGCTCGGCCACGAAGTCGGCCGGGTCCACGGCCTGCGTCGTGGCAGACGGGATCTGCTGGGACATGGTCGTTCCTCCTTGATCGGGAAGGACGCTGCTACACCGAGAGGTCGGTGAAGCAGATGGTGATCAGCACCTCGCGCGACGGGGAGCCGAGCGGGGTACGCCAGTGGGGGATTCGGCTTCCGTCGAATCCGGTGAGGTGGCGGTGGCGGACCGGGAAGGTCTCACCGCCGTCGGGGTAGGCGGTGTCGCCGAGGCGGTCGGCTATTTGCCGGGTGGTCAGCCACCGCAGGCGAGGCAGCCAGCCCATCGAGGCGAGCCCGGGGGTCAGGCCGCACGAGAAGGTGATCGAGCACTTCCCGTCGTCCCGGTGGACGTGCATGTAGTCGCCGGGCTCGTAGAACTTCAGGCCGAAGCGGATCGGGGTCATCCGGGCGCTGCCGGTCGCCTCGCCCGCCACCTCCGCCAGGCCCTTGGACAGGGCCAGCCGACTGAGCCCGTCTCCGCCGGTGTGGACCCGGCACCGCTGGGGTGAGGTGATCGATCCATCCCGCATCACCAGCAGTCCCGGCCTCTGGTTGTGGCGGACGACCGCGTGTGGCTCGCACCGGGCGGCCTCCGCGGCGATCTCCTCCCAGAGTCCGGGTTCGACCACGTCCTGAGGAACGTCTGCCCGGCCTTCCGTCAGCCAGAGCTGACGCGGGGTCATGGTCATCACAGGTCCATGAACGACATGGTCACCAGCAGGCCCATCGGCAGCGTGAGCGGCCGGCGCCAGTGCGGCACGTGGTACCCGGCGAACGCCCGGACGCTGCCGTCGCCGTACGGATGGGACAGGGTGGTGAAGTTCTTCCCCTCGGGGAACATGCCGTGCTCGGTGACGACTTCCCCGAGACGGTCCGGATAGGCGCCCAACAGGCCCGGGGCCCAGCCCATCGGGGGCAGATCCCCGGTCAGCGCGACGGCGACGGTCACGGTGGACTTCACCGAGTCCGTGTGCAGGCCCTGGAAGTCGCCTTCCCGGTAGAGGACGACGGCGCCCCCGCGCGGGATCAGCCGGGGAATGCCGGTGGCCACACGCAGGGCCATCAGCAGGGCCTTGTCGTAGGCCAGGGCCTCCAGCACCGGGCCGGGCGGGATGAAGCCGCAGTGGACCGGGGAGGCGAAACTGCCGTCGCGGTGCGCGGCCGTGTGTTCGTGGACGTGCGGTGTGACCATGTCGAGCCTGCCGTGCGCCTCCTCGACCAGCGCCTTGAAGCGGTCCGGCTCAAGGACTCCGGGAACAAGTGCCGTTCCCGTCTCCTCCCACACGGCGCGGGCCGGCAGCCGTTCCACAGGTGCTTTGGTGTCCATGATCCCCTCCAGGTGGTCTGTTTGTCCGGGTGGCGCCGTGCGGATGGTGGATCTCGGCTCGCCGCCGGGAC
>NZ_JBSGUP010001077.1:0-1589 GCF_053607985.1 Streptomyces sp. NPDC055078 | reverse complement strand
GAGCGGTACGGGTGGGTTTCCCTGGTCACGGTGCTACGAAGGCGGCAGTGCCCGCGCTCGACGGTCCGCCGACTCGGCGAGGTCTCCGAAACCCTCGGCGACAAGCGGCCATCGAGAATGTCACGGGTTGCCCGATGGCTCCGGAGCGGGTGCGGCCGGCCGTGAACCGGCGGCCCTGGCACGGATGCCGGCCCTGCCGCCACCCCGACGAGTACGACGAGTACGACGAGTACAGCGGTCCGCTCCGTGTCGGCGACAAGATCCGGGGCAACGATCGCGCGGGCCGGGCGCTGCCTGTGAGCGCGGGCCGGGGCGCTGCCCGCGAGCCTGGGCGGAGGCTCACCTCAACCACGTCAGGGCATCGGGCGGCATCAACTTGTCCGCCCTCGGGCGCACCTCGGGCCGGGCGGAGGGGCCGGGCCCCGGCAAGAGCGGCCGGGGTCGGGGCGGTGGGCGGGAGGCGGTTTCAGCTCCCGGCAGTCGCCGCCGTACGACGGGACTCGTGCCGGAAGCGCGCGGGCGGCAGGGATCTGGCGCGGCTGAACGCCCGGTTGAAGGCGTAGACGGAGGTGTATCCGACGGACCGGGCGATGCTCTCGACACTGGCGTCGCTGTCGCGGAGCCGGCGGGCGGCGAGGTCCATGCGCCACTGGGTCAGGTACGCGCCCGGGGACTGCCCGGTGGCGTCCTGGAAGCGCCGGGTGAGGGTGGAGCGGGACACCGCGAGGGCACGGGCGAGCGTCTCGGTGGCCCAGGGCTGGTCCGGCTGCTGGTGCATGCGGGTCATCGCGTCGGAGACCAGGGGATCGGCGAGGGCACCGAGCCAGGAACCCCGCATGAGGTCGGGGTAGGTGCTCAGCCAGCACCGCAGAAGCTGGATGAGGACGACGTCGACCAGCCGGTCCAGTACGACCGAGGTGGCGAGCCGGGGGTCCGACGTCTCCTGGGCGAGCAGGCGGACGGTACCGCCCAGTGCGGTGTTCGCCCGGTCGCCCCGGATGTGCACGACCGGCGGGAGCAGGGTGAAGACATGCCGCGACACCACGTGATCGTGCCGGTAGGAGGCTCCCAGCAGATGGGTGTGGGGTTCGCCGGAGCCGACCCGCAGCGCGGCTCCGGTCCGCCGCAGTTCGGCGGCCAGCGCGACATCGCAGGGCTTCGGCGTGCGGTGAGGGTCGCTGGCGATGCTGTGCGCGGCGCCCGTGGGCAGCAGTACGACATCTCCGGGCAGCAGTTCGACCGGCGCGGTGTCCTCGTCGGGGGCTGTCAGCGTGAGCCAGGCGCTGCCCGCGGCGACCGCGTACAGCACCGCGTCGGCGTTCTGCGCCCATGACACGCCCCAGCCCTGACCGCCGTCGAGCTGGACCGCCACGGTGCCGCTCACTCCGGCCACGGCAAGGGCATCGGCCAATACATCCATGCCGTGAACGTAGGCCGATTCGAGCGGCCGGGCCACACCCATGACACAGACGGACAAAAACCTGAGCCGATCGGGCATCGATATGAGCAGTGCGTCCTTCGTACGGTGAAGGCCGGGCGCGAGACCGCGCCCGGCGCTGTCGAACGATTACCAAGGAGCACCCCATGCC
>NZ_JBSGUP010001076.1:0-1591 GCF_053607985.1 Streptomyces sp. NPDC055078 | reverse complement strand
GGCGGGAACGTGTCGTACGGCACATTCGGGCCGCGCGGCCACCCCATGAGACCCCGGGGCCCTTCCGGCACCCGGCCCCGGGGTCTCCCGGCGCCCGCTCCGGGACCCCGGGAGTGCCGGGGCCGTGATGTGCGTCTCTACCCCCGGGGCCGCCGCGCTGGCACTGTGGTCGGGTCACCGGGACCGTTTGAATACATCCGGTCCCGGCGACTCCAACTGCCCGGCCGACCGAGCGAGACGCCCATGACCTCCACCGCCGACGCGACCGCTGCCACCGCCGCCGCCCGAGCCCGCACCGGCGGGCCCGAGGACCGCTCCAACGCGCTGGAGCACATGGTCGGCTGGACCCTCGTGGTGGTCCTGGCGATGCTCGTCACTCAGCTCGGCCTGCTGTAGCCACTCCCGGCAGCCGCCCGGGGCACCCGCACGGATACCCGGCGGGGATCGGGCCGTCCATTCACGTACGCCCCGCGCGAGGGCCGCGCCGTTCCCACCCGACCGCCCTTCCGGATTCGGCCGCCGATCCCCGGCCGCCGGCCCCCGGATGGGCAGGAGAACTCGGCGTGCCGGAATTTTCTGCCCGGAACTGGTAAACAGGCGCAAATACGCGGTTCCCATGGGGCGGCTATCCATAGGGGAGGCGCTCCGTATAGGCCGGCAGCTGAAATGCGAGCGCGCCCGGATCGTTCAGTTCAGATATGCGCATGGGTAAAGACTTTCCGTTGTGTCTCGATATATCGGTGTAGTGGCGGAAACGGATCGACGAACTCTCGGCCATCGATGAAGCACTCGTGAATGGGCTTTTGCCGGTCTGCCATACTGCGAAGATCCTGTGCCAGTTTGAGACAAGGGCATGAATTGAATACTGGTGAACGGCGCGGTTTGACCGAAAGATCCCGGACCGAAAGATCCCAGGTCCGCCGTGTTGAACTCATCGCGACCGGGCGGAAGTTGTTTGCCGACACGTCGTATGACGCTCTGTCGATGGACGACATCGCGAAGCACGCCGGGGTTGCGAAGGGGCTGATCTACTACTACTTCAAGAGCAAGCGTGGTTACTACCTCGCCATCATCGAGGACTCGGTGGCCGATCTCGTGTCGCGCGCCGTCGATCACGCCGATCTGCCCCGCGCCCAGCGGATACGGCGGACGGTGGACGGATATCTGCGCTATGCCCAGAACCATGAGGCCGCGTTCCGCACCATCGTCACCGGAGGTGTCGGATTCGACACCGATGTGCAGTCGATACGGGACACGGTGCGCGAGGAACTGGTCACCGCTATCGCCGACGGCGCGTACGGCAGGGGTGACATTCCCGTGCTCGCCCGGCTCGCCCTGCTCGGCTGGCTCAGCGGGGTGGAGCAGATCACCCTCGACTGGCTCGGGCGCCAGGAACTGGACCGGGAACTGGTCTGCGCGCTGTTGATGCGGCTGCTGCGCGCCACCCTCGCGACCATCGAGGAATTCGAGCCGACCTGCCCACAGCCACCGAGCGGGCGGTCGCGGTCCCCCACGCCCCAGCCCGCCGCGGCGGAGGGCTGAGGGCGTCCTCCGGGCGGTCGGGGGCGGTCGGGGGCGGGAACGGCGGGGC
>NZ_JBSGUP010001074.1:0-1602 GCF_053607985.1 Streptomyces sp. NPDC055078 | reverse complement strand
CCGCGGGCCGCCTCGGTCTTCGCCGGGTTCACATCGACGGCCGCGATGACCTTGCAGCCGCTCAGCGAGGCGGCGATGACGGCGGCCACGCCGACAGCCCCCACCCCGAAGACCGCGATGGACGAGCCGGGGCGCGGTCGCAGCACGTTGAGCACGCCGCCCGCTCCGGTCTGGAAGCCGCAGCCGAAGGGCCCGGCCCGCAGCAGGTCCCACGTCGGGTCGAGCCGCACGACCGCCCGCTCCGGTGCGACGACGTGGCCGGCGAACGACGACTGGCCGAGGAAGTGGGCGTTCACCTCCCGGCCCCTGTGGGTCACCGCGGTGGAGCCGTCGGGCCGGCGGCCGGAGAAGTTCACCGCGTCGAAGGCGCGGCAGTAGGCGGGCGAACCCGTACGGCACAGGGCGCACGTACCGCAGGATGTGAAGGACATGGCGACGTGGTCGCCGGGGTGTACGGAGGTGACGTGCGCGCCGACCCGCTCGACGACGCCCGCCCCCTCGTGCCCGAGCAGCGCGGGCGTGGGGAAGAAGCCGGCGAATTCGAGGTCGGTACCGCAGACGCCGACGGCGGCGACCCGGACGAGCACCTCGTCCGGGCGCGGATCGTCCAGCTCCACTTCGGTCAGGACGAACGGCTGTCCGGGCTGCTCCAGCAGAGCGGCGGTGGCGCGCACAGGGCCTCCTCAGTGCCTCACAAAGCGAGACTGCATATTGACATGCGTGACAGGGTCGGTCAATGATCCCCCTATGGCGGCTGTTGACTTCCCTTCTTCCCAGCACTTCATCGACGGCGCGTGGGTCGCGGCCCGCGACGGCGGCACGCTGGACGTCCTCGATCCGGCCACTCAGCAGATGTTCACCGAGGTGGCCCGGGCGGGCGCCGCCGATGTCGACGACGCGGTCACCGCGGCGCGGCGCGCGTTCCCCGCCTGGGCGGCGACCGACCCGAGCGAGCGCGGGGCGCTGATCCGGCGCTGGGCCGACCTGATCATCGACGGGGTCGAAGCGCTCGCGGCCGTCGAGGCGCGGGACGTGGGCAAGCCCCTGTCCGGGGGCCGGACGAACATCCATATCGCCCACGGCATCATCGGCTACTTCGCCGGCGCGGCCGACAAGCTCACCGGAGTCACGCTGCCGACCCGCGGTCCCGACTACCTGGGCTACACGGTTCCCGAGCCCTACGGCGTATGCGCGATCGTCCTCCCGTGGAACGTGCCGGCCGTGCTCACCGCCGCGAACGTCGCACCGGCGCTCGCCGCGGGCAACACGGTCGTCCTCAAGCCGTCCGAGATCGCGCCGCTGGCCCCGTTCGCACTCACCGAACTCGCCCGCCGCGCAGGCTTCCCGCCGGGGGTGATCAACGTCGTTGCGGGCGGCCCCGAGGCGGGCGCCGCACTCACCTCGCACCCGGGCGTCGGCCACATCAGCTTCGTCGGCTCCACCGCCACCGGACGGGCGATCATGACGGCCGCGGCTCAGAACCTCGTCCCGGTGAAGCTGGAACTCGGCGGCAAGTCGCCGAACGTGCTCTTCGCCGACGCCGACCTCGACACGGCGATCCCCGCGATCGTCACCTCCATCACCGAGAACGCGGGGCAGAAC
>NZ_JBSGUP010001073.1:0-1608 GCF_053607985.1 Streptomyces sp. NPDC055078 | reverse complement strand
GGCCACCAGCGCCCCGGCCCGCGTACCCGTACGCGCCGCCCTCGAAGCAGCGAGCGATGATCCTTGAAGCAAGGCGCTGACCTGCCGGACGGACAGAACCCAGGCGCTGCGTGGTCCTGCGGCCGGTGGCGCCGAGGAGGGCGCACCCGCCAGCGCGGCGGCGATCGACGCGCTCAGGGCTCTGGACGACGGCGCCGAGCCGGCTGCCGGAGACCTTGGCCCTGGTGGAGGCCCTGGAGGAGTTCCCGCCCGAGTCCCCGCCGGGGCCGGGGATCTGCTCAATGCCCTGGAGGACGCCGTGTACCGGGCCAACGCCGCCGTACGGGGGTTCGCCGGCTCCGGTACGACGCTGACCGCGATGGTGTGGACCGGTTCCGGTCTTGCCCTCGTCCATATCGGCGACAGCCGCGCCCATCTGCTGCGCGACGGCGAACTCTTCCGGATCACCCACGACCACACCGTCGTCCAGGCGATGATCGACGACGGCTCCCTCACCGCCGACGAGGCCACCTCACACCCCCAGCGCACCCTGCTCCTCAAGGCACTCGACGGCGGCGCGACACCCACCCGCCCGGATCTGCGACTCCAGGAGGCCCGCGCCGGGGACCGCTATCTGCTCTGCTCCGACGGCCTGTCCACTGCCGTGGCCGACCCGGAGCTGCGCCGTATCCTGACCGCACGCACCGACCCCGACGACGCCATCGGTGAACTCATCGCTCTCGCACACGCCGCGGGCGCCCCCGACAACATCGCCTGCGTCGTCGCCGACGTGATCGCGGCGTAGTCCGGCGCCCGGGGCCACCGGTCTCGGACGCGGCGATGAGTTCGCCCGGCCCGGAGAGTCGTATCTCCGGTACCAACCGTTGTCACCGCTATCGCGGGCACCCAGGAGGAACACACGTGGCGCAGCTACTGAGAGTCCAGAACTTCACCGTCTCAAGTGACGGTATCGGTGCCGGTGAGGACCAGACCCTGGAGAGGCCATTCGGCCATGTCGAGCCCCAGAGGCTGATGGCCTGGGCGGGTGCCACGGCGAGCTGGCCCAATCGCACCGATCCCGGGGGCAGCCGGGGCCTCGACGACTACTTCACCCGGGACTTCACACACAACATCGGTGCCGAGATCATGGGCCGCAACAAGTTCGGTCCCCAGCGCGGGCCCTGGCAGGACCATGAGTGGCAGGGCTGGTGGGGTGACGAGCCTCCGTTCCACACCCCGGTGTTCGTCATGACCCACCACAAGCGTCCTTCGTTCACGCTCTCCGACACCACGTTCCACTTCGTCGACGGAGACCCGGCGGCGGTCCTCGAACAGGCGCGGGAAGCGGCGCGGGGCAAGGACGTCCGACTCGGCGGCGGGGCCACCACCATCCGGGAGTTCCTCGACGCCGACCTGGTCGACACCCTGCATGTGGCGGTGTCGCCGGTGAAGCTCGGGTCCGGAGTACGGCTATGGGACTCGCCCGATGAGCTGCTCGACCGGTTCCACCTGGACGTCGTGCCCAGCCCGAGTGGTATGACACACCACCTGTTCTGGCGGAAGTGACCGGTCCGCAGAGCGGGCCCCGGGGGCGTATCGCGACCCCGGCGGCGGATCGCGGCCCGGGGG
>NZ_JBSGUP010001072.1:0-1615 GCF_053607985.1 Streptomyces sp. NPDC055078 | reverse complement strand
CGCGCTCACCTGGCGGGTGGCCCGGCGGCGCTTGGGCGGCGCGGACTCAGCGGACCCGGCAGCCTCGGTGGTCTCAGCAGCCTCGGCGGTCACCGTGCCCTCGGCCGCCTTGGCCGCTTCCGGCGTCTCGGCGGGCGCGGCGGTCTTACGAACCGCCCGGCGGCGCTTGGGCGGCGCGGGCTCAGCGGCCCCGGCAGCCTCCCCGGCCCCGGCAGTCCCGGCGGTGCCGGGATTCGCGGAGGTCACAGCAGCCTCATCAGGCTCGGTGCCCTCAGCGGTCTGCTCGGTCGCGCCCGGCGGACCCGCGGGTCGCGACGCGGCCCTGCGACGGCGGCGCGGCGGCAGCGTGTCGCTCGGTGTCAGGTTGTCGTTCTCGTTGTCCCCGGCGGTGCCGGGTTGGTTCATCTCGTGCATGCGGGCGGTTCTCCCGTCGCGCTCCCGGGCGGACGCGCCTGCGGTCCGGTCCACCGTCCGCGTACTGCGCGGTGTGGTGCCGTCCGGGGCGGGGCCGCCGCACGGGAGCTGTTATGTCTGGCCCGCCGGTTCCGTACGCGATGTACGCACGGCCTGGCGAAAGTCTCCGGTGGTTTCGCGCTGCCCGACCCAGGTGGCTCCCGAGTACAAGGGCGGCGCACAACGACTGCCTGCGGGCGCGGCGGGACCTGAGGGCGCCGTCGCGGAATCCCCCTGGCAGAGCTAGGGGGAGGCTGTTCCGACGGCCGTGGGTGGAGCGGTCGGAACTGCCTCGCGGTCAAGCGCGAGCGGGTCGGTCACCGTGCCGGACTCCTCGTCGAAGAGCCCCTGCGCCAGCCTGGTCACCGCTGCGGGGACCGGCGGCGCCAGGTCGGCCACAGCGCGGAGACCGGACAGGACGTCGTCGGGTCGCACGGCAGGCGTTACGTGCCGAACAACCAGCCGCAGTATCGCACAGCGTCCGACCGTGAGCCTATCGGCGGCCTCGGCGTCAACCGATTCCATGGATTCCATGGCACCGGCACCGCCGCTGCCGCCGCCCCTGGACGCCGGTGCGAGGGTCACCAGCTCCGCCACGGCGCCGCGCGCGTCGAAGGTCCGCATCCCGTTCTTCGTTCTGCGCTGGACGTCGACGGCATCGGCCGCGAGGAAGGCCGAGACGGCTCTCTCGGCGTCCTCGGGGGCCACCCCGTCGAGCCGCAGCTCCCACACGGAAGCGGTCAGCCGGTCG
Source organism: Streptomyces sp. NPDC055078 (assembly GCF_053607985.1). Taxonomy (NCBI): domain Bacteria; kingdom Bacillati; phylum Actinomycetota; class Actinomycetes; order Kitasatosporales; family Streptomycetaceae; genus Streptomyces; species Streptomyces sp. NPDC055078. The sequence goes on along the minus strand of NZ_JBSGUP010001072.1, from coordinate 411 downwards.
GCGAGCCCCGGCGTACGGGCCTCGACGGCGTCGGTGATGTCGAGACCGCCCGGCAGCGACTCGTCGAGCAGCTCACGCAGCTCGCCGGGGTCGCGGTGCGCGGTGAGGGCGATCTCCAGGTACTCGGCCTCGCTGCCGGTGCCGGTGGGTGCGGCATTGGCGTACGACACCTTCGGATGGGGGGTGAAGCCCGCCGAGTACGCCATCGGCACCTCGGCGCGGCGCAGCGCCCGCTCGAAGGCTCGCTGGAAGTCGCGGTGGCTCGTGAACCGGAGGCGGCCGCGCTTGGTGTAGCGCAGTCGGATGCGCTGCACCGCAGGTGCGGGCGGCGGGCCGGGGGTGCGACGCGGGGAGGGCTGGGAGGGGCGAGGAGTGCGGAGGGGTTAGGCGGTGCGGCGGCGGAGGGTGGCT
>NZ_JBSGUP010001071.1:0-1620 GCF_053607985.1 Streptomyces sp. NPDC055078 | reverse complement strand
CCCGTCAGCAGACCCTGCGTGCCGTCGTCGACTGGTCCTGGGACCTGCTCGACGACGCCGAGCGCGCCGTCCTGCGCCGGCTGTCCGTCTTCGCCGGCGGTTGCGACCTCCCCGCCGCCGAAGCGGTCTGCGCGGACGCCCCCCGGGCCGGGCGACCTCCCCGGACGTCCGTGCCGCGCCACGACCGTGGGAGCCCGCGGCCCCTCAGGGGCCCCGACGGATCCGCCGGGGTCGCCGACGCCCTCGGCTCGCTCATCGACAAGTCCCTGGTCGTCGCGACCCCCACCGCCCTCGGCGAGATGCGCTACCACCTCCTCGAAACCGTCGCCGAGTACGCGGCCGGACGGCTGGACGAGGCCGGCGAGCGCCCGGCCGTGGAGCGCCGCCACCTCGTGCACTACCGGGAGCTGGCGCGTACGACCGATCCACTGCTGCGCGGCCCGGAACAGCTCGTCGCCGGGACGGTGTTCCGGACCGAGTACGAGAATCTGCGCACCGCGCTGCGCCGCGCCGTCGCCGCCCGCGACGAGCAGGAGGCGCTCCATCTGGTCCTCTCGCTGTCCTGGTACTGGCAGATGCGGGATCTGCGCACCGAGGCCCGCCACTGGACCGGCGCGGTGGGCGCGCTCGGCCCCGACCCCTTCGCGGCCCCGGTCACGCCCGCGCCGCCGGTCTTCGAACGGTTCACGGACGCCCCGCCGCCCATGTCGCCGGAGCTGCTGGCGGAGGCCCGGCGTGGCAACGCGCTCATTTTCATGATCTTCATGAATATGAGCGAGCAGGGCTGGGGCACCCCGGAGAGCCTGGCCAGGCTGCGCAGGGTCACCGCGACCTATCGGCCGGGGCTGCCGCAGACCTGCCGCAATCCGGGCACGCTGTGGTTCTTCGCCGTTCTGATGACCGGCGAGCTGGACCTGCTCAAGGACATGCTGGACGAAACCGTCCGGGCGTGCCGCGCGTACGGATACGAGTGGGAGCTGGCCGCCGCGCTCCAGGCCAGGGCCAATGTGCTGGCCAACCGTGGCGAGTGGGCGGGTGACGCGACCAGGGACGCGGATGAGGCGCTGGAGATGTTCACCCGCCTCGGGGACGCCTGGGGCACGGCCGAGGCACTGTCCGCGCGCGGCGAGGCCCGGGAGCAGCGCGGTGATTACGAACTGGCGGCCCAGGATTTCACCACCGCCGTCACCTACGCGGAGCGGATCGGCGCCCGGATCCAGGCCGCGGTGCTCCGGGCCCGGCTCGGCGGGGTACTGCTGGAGGCGGGGCAGGAGGAGCGCGGCGAGGCGCTGCTCCGCGAGGTGCTCGCCGAGCACGAGGACACGGACAACGAGTGCACGGCCGTCGCCCGGATCTATCTCGCCCAGTGGATCGGCCGTACGGGTCGCCGCGATGAGGCCCGGAGCGAGCTGTTGCGGCTGCTCGACCAGTTCCGGTTGAGCCCGGTGGCGGTCTTCGAGGGCATCGTGCTCGGCTGCCTCGCCTGGCTCGACCTGGTGGACCGGCGGTATCGGCAGGCTCTGGACCGGGCCCGCGAGGCGCTGGGCAGGGCGCGGGACCCGCTGTCCACGATGCTCGCCCCGCAGATGGCGGCGCTGCAACTGGTCACGGCGGCCGGCG
>NZ_JBSGUP010001070.1:0-1623 GCF_053607985.1 Streptomyces sp. NPDC055078 | reverse complement strand
CTTCTTGGAGCAGGTGGGCCAGGCGCCCCACCCCTGCGTCCGCTGGACCTTGGTGGCGACGGCGATCTGCTGTGACCTGCTCGCCCGGTCGGCGGTGGAGGCGTACGCCGTGCCGCCGAAGGCGCGCCAGGTGCCGGCGGAGAACTGGAGTCCGCCGTAGTAGCCGTTGCCGGTGTTGATCTGCCAGTTTCCGCCGCTCTCGCACTTGGCGATGCGGTCCCACACACCGCCGTCGGCCGCCTGGGCCTGGCCCGCCGTGGCGGCGAGCAGTGCCAGTGGCGCGATGAGCGCGGTGCCGACCAGCGCCACGGTGTCACGCCTGCGCCTGGGCTCTGACGAACGGGAATCTGACATCGAACGGGAACTCGTGAACATCGAATCCCTCTCAAAGGTCCCGGGGCGCCTCGAAGCGGTGCGGATCTCGACGCGTCGGGCGTCTGAATCCGCTCCGCCCAGCCCACCTGAGGTCTGCTCCTGGGAGCGTGGTGCTCTGGTGTGGCCGCACTGGCGGTGCGGCCGGGCGGGCTGTCCCGGACGGTGCTCTCTGCACACGGGCGGTGAATCTAGAGACGTCAATGCCGGTACGGCAACGATTTCCCTGTTGTGCCAGGCCAGTTGCCCATTACTCGAAGTAACGACGAGATTGAGACACCCACTTGATTCATTTATTTCATGATTTGTCAGCCCGACGGGCGGGCGCGCTGTGAGATGGTTCACCGCCTCAACTTCCTTGCACTCCCGAGTTGTTGACAGGGAGTAGTCAACCGCGTCCGCCGGATCACCGATTGCGCCGGATGGTTCGATTCCCTCGCTCCGATCCGTGACTCCGGCCACAGCTCGGCCGTTGAACCCTTTATGAGCCGGGATCCGCCCGGCGCACATGATCAAGTCCGAGGAGCCCCCCGTGCCGCGCATGCTCGACGTCAGCGAGGACGTACGCGCCGAGATCGGTGATGAAGAAGCCGACCGGCTGCTCGCCGGCGAGAACGCCCCGGGCAGCTACGACTGCACCTCCTGCCGCACCCCGGGCGACACCGAGCAGGAGCGCACCAGCACGGTGCTGTTCGTCGGCGAGGAGACCGCCGTCCTCGCCTTCGCCCACGCCACCTGCATCCCCTCCCAGGTGGTCCAGGTCGCCGAGGACGAGTTGCAGGGGGCCGTCCGGTCCATCACGGCCGAGGAGCCGGGCTCCTCCCAGGGCACCCCGGAGCAGGCGGTCCTCGGCATCACCAGCGGTCTGATCCTGATCGACGGCGACCTGCACCCCGCCCTCGTGGTCGAGCCGACCGCGCCGATCGCCCGCCCCGGGAGCCGGGGCACGGGCGGGGACGACTTCCTGCCACTCCTCATCGAGCAGGGCTTCATGCCCGTCCACGACGTGAACCAGCGGCCCACCGCGCTGGCCGGGTGGTCCGTCCTGCTCGCCATGGGGCAGCTGCACGCCGTCCTCCAGCCCGGTACGGGCGGCGGCAGCCCGGTGGCCTGGTGGCAGGCACACCAGCCGCTCCAGGTCACCGAGGGCTGGCGCACCGCGGCCAACAAGTCGCACACCGTGCTGGTCTTCGCCGCCCCGGTCGGCTCGATCGGCCAGCAGCCCCGGGAGGACCTGCTGCGGGACGCGCT
>NZ_JBSGUP010001069.1:0-1623 GCF_053607985.1 Streptomyces sp. NPDC055078 | reverse complement strand
GGACCCCCTCGCCGTCGGCCGCGCCGACGCCCCCGTCGTCATGGTCGAGTACGCCGACTTCAAATGCGGCTTCTGCGGAAAGTTCGCCCGCGACACCGAACCCGAACTGATCGAGAAGTACGTCGACAAGGGCGTTCTGCGCATCGAGTGGCGCAACTTCCCGATCTTCGGCCAGGAGTCGGAGGACTCCGCCCGCGCAGCGTGGGCGGCCGGGCAGCAGGGCAGGTTCTGGCAGTTCCACACCGCCGCGTACGCCGAAGGCGCCAAGGAGAAGGGCTTCTCCAAGAGCCGCCTCAAGACGCTCGCACGCGACGCGGGCGTCCCCGACCTCGCCCGCTTCGCCCGCGACCTCGACAGCGCCGCCGCGAGCGCGGCGGTCAAGAAGGACCGGGACGAGGCGTACGGACTCGGGGCGACCTCCACCCCGTCCTTCCTGATCAACGGCCGTCCGATCGCGGGCGCGCAGCCGAAGGAGATCTTCACCGAGGCGATCGAGGCGGCGGCGGGGTCCGCCGGGGCCGGGTCCGAGTCCGGCGGGTCCGAGTCCGAGTCCGCCGGGTCCGCCGAGTCCGGGTCCCGTACCGACGGGTCCGGGGCCGGGCGATGACCGACATCGGCTATCTGGCCGCCTTCCTCGGCGGTCTGCTGGCCCTGGTCAGCCCATGCAGCGCGCTGCTGCTCCCCGCGTTCTTCGCCTACTCGCTCGACTCGGCCGGCCGGCTCCTGCTCCGTACCGGAATCTTCTACGCCGGACTGGCGACCACCCTCGTCCCGCTCGGCGTCGCCGGTTCGTACGCCGGCCGCTTCTTCTACGGCAACCGCGATCTGCTCGTCTCCGTCGGCGGCTGGCTGATCATCGCCCTGGGCGTGGCCCAGATCCTCGGCCTGGGCTTCGCCTCCCGCCGGATGGCCGCGCTGTCCGGCCGCATCCGCCCGACGACTGCCGCCCCCGTCTATGCCCTCGGCCTGGTCTACGGTCTCGCGGGCTTCTGCGCGGGCCCCATCCTCGGCAGCGTGCTGACCGTGTCCGCGCTGAGCGGCAGCCCCGTCTACGGCGGACTCCTCCTCGCCGTCTACGCCCTCGGCATGGCCGTCCCGCTCTTCCTCCTCGCCCTGCTGTGGGACCGTTTCGACCTGGGCGGACGCGGCTGGCTCCGCGGCCGTACCCTGACCTTCGGCCGCCTCCGGCTGCACACCACCTCGCTCCTGTCCGGGCTGTTCTTCATCGTCCTCGGCACCCTCTTCCTCGCCTTCGACGGCACGACCGCCCTCCCCGGCCTGCTCTCCGTCGACGACTCCTTCGCCGCCGAGCAGTGGGCGGGCGAGGTCGGCGACTCGGTCCCGGACTGGGCCCTGCTGCTCGGTCTGGCGGCCGTCGCGTCGATCGTGCTGGGCGTACGGGGGTGGCGGCGCCGGTCGCCCGCGGTGAAGGAGGAGACGTGAACCGGCCCGGCGCCTCTCCGGGCGGTCCCCGGCGCGAGGGTGGCCGGACCGCTCGGCTTGCCCCCGGGATTCTCGATCAGCGGCAGGTCAGACACCCCATGTCGTTGGGTGTCAAGCGGCATGGGATTGGGCGTGGTGTGACCAGGCGGTTGCTTCGTCGTAGCGGGTACGGGTTTTGAG
>NZ_JBSGUP010001068.1:0-1631 GCF_053607985.1 Streptomyces sp. NPDC055078 | reverse complement strand
CCCCCCATCCCCCACCGCACCTCCCCACCGAGCGGAACCGGCCGAAGACGGGGCGAAACACAGGCTGAGACGGCCGAGACCCGCAGAACCCGCCGGTAAGGGACCGTGTGTCGGGCAGTGTTGCACCCGATGTCCGAGGACATCAGCCGGAGGCGCCGGTACACCGTCCGCCTCCGTGCTGCCCGTTCCATCCATGCCGATCCACCTGACCCCCACCAGGAGGCCCGATGTCCCCCACCACACGGCCGAACCGCACCCTGCGCCGCTCCCTCGCCGTCGGAGTCCCGGTGGCCCTGGTCGCGGCGCTCGTCGTCGCCCAGACCGCCACCGGCAACACCGCTTCCGAGGAATCCGAGGAACAGGGTCCGCGTGTGGTGAACTCCGCCGTCCTGGAGGACACTCCACTGGCCGAGTTCAGCAACTCCCTCCTCCCGGGCACCGTCACCAACGACAGAGGCATACGCCTCGGCACCGGGAGCGACCTCTACCCCACGGGCCGGGAGGGCGAGTTCTGGGCCATGACGGACCGCGGGCCCAACGGCGTGATCACCGTCGGCGGCAAGAAGCGCCGTACGTTCCCCGTTCCCGGATTCAACCCGGCGATCGTGAAGATCCGCGTGTCCGGCGACAAGGTGCGGATCCTCTCCGCGATTCCGGTCACCACCTCGTCGGGCAAGCCGGTCACCGGTCTGCCGAACCAGCAGTCGCGCGACGAGTTCCCGTACACGTACGACGCGGGGACCCCGCTCGGCTTCAACCCGGACGGGCTGGACACCGAGGGTCTGGTGCGTGCCGAGGACGGTTCGTTCTGGCTCGCCGACGAGTACGGTCCCTCGCTGGTGCATGTCTCGCCCCGGGGACGGGTCCTGACCCGGTACGTCCCCAAGGGGCTGAATCTGCGGGACACCGGCTACCCGGTCGTGGAGGCCCTGCCCGCCATCCTGCTCAACCGCAAGCAGAACCGCGGCTTCGAATCGCTGACCGCGCTCCCCGGCGGCGATCTGGTGGTCTCCCTGCAGAGCCCCCTCATGGTGCCGGACGCGGCCGCGGGCGCGGCGTCGCGCAATGCGCGGCTGCTGCGCTTCTCGCCCGCCAAGGCGAAGGTGACCGCGGAGTACGCCTACCGTTTCGACGCCGTGAATGTCGTCGACCCGAGTGAGACGGACAACGCGGAGCTGAAGATCTCCTCACTGGTCGCGCTCGACCGCGACACCGTGCTCGTCCAGGAGCGCACGGACAAGTCGTCCCGGCTGCACCGGGTCACCCTGCCGCGCGGCGCGGGCATTCTGGGCACCTCCTGGGACGACCCGGCGACCTCCCCCAGCTACGAGCAGCTGGAGGACCCGAAGGCCGCGGGCGTGCCGGTGCTGTCGAAGCGGCTGCTCGTCGACTTCGGAAAGGTCCCCGGCGTGCCGGGGAAGGTCGAGGGGATCGCGCTGGCCGACGAGGACACCCTCGCGCTCGTCAACGACAACGACTTCGGGATGGTCGACGGCCCCGGGGCCTTCGACCCTGAGGGCCGGCTGGTGGACAGCGGCGTCCGGACGAAGGTGACGTATGTCCAGCTGCCGGAGTCGCTCCGCGACTGAGCGCTGAAGCGCGCGCGAAGCCGCCCGGGACCGTCCCCGGGC
>NZ_JBSGUP010001067.1:0-1632 GCF_053607985.1 Streptomyces sp. NPDC055078 | reverse complement strand
GTCAGGCGCTCAGCGCGTGGGAGCCGGACGGGCCCGGGGTGCTGCGGCTGCCGTCCGGGCTGCTGGTCCGGGGGCGCGGGCTGCGCCACCCGCTCCCCGAGGGGCATACGCCCGACTTCGGTGTGTATCTGCTCGGCCGGCGCCCGCCCGAGGTCCCCTGGGAGGCCCGCTGGCTGCGCTGGCCGGACTTCCGGCTGCCCGCCGACCGGGCACGCGCCCGGGAGATCCTCACCGAGGTGTGGGAGCGGGCCGCCGGTGAGCGTGTCGAGGTCGCGTGCGGGGGCGGACGCGGGCGTACCGGCACCGCTCTGGCGTGCATCGCGGTGCTCGACGGGGTGCCGGGGGACGACGCCGTGACATTCGTACGGCGGGGATACGACCGGCATGCCGTGGAAACACCCTGGCAGCGGCGGTACGTACGGCGATTCGGCGCCCGGGTGCCCGCGCGGGAGCCGCGCGAGGCACACTGAAGACATGTGCCGCAGTATCAAGACCCTTCGCCCGCCGGTCCTCCCCGAGGAAGCCACCGAGGACGACATCCGCGCCGCCGCGCTTCAGTACGTACGGAAGGTGTCCGGCTTCCGGGCGCCCGCCGCGCACAACCGCGAGGTGTTCGAGCAGGCCGTCGACGCCATCGCCGATGCGACCAGCCGACTCCTCGACGGGCTGGAGGTCAGGGGAGCGGCTAAGCCGTCTCACCGGCAGGCCGCTGCCGCGGCCGACGCATGACATAGGCCGCGAGGGCGCCGGCGGCGAAGAGCGCCAGTACGGAGACGGCCGCGCCGACCCAGCTCGCGCCCAGCCACTGGCCGCCGAAGTAGCCGAGGCCCACGCTGTACCCGGCCCAGGCCACCCCCGCCAGTGCCGACCAGGGAAGGAACTCCTTCACCTTGCGGTGGGCGGCGCCCGCGCCCAGGGAGACGACCGAGCGGCCGGCCGGGGCGAAGCGGGCGATCACGACGAGCGGGCCGCCGCCGCGATTCACGGTGGTGCCGAGGCGGTCGCGCGCGGTGGTCAGCCGGCGTGACTTGGCGATCGCCCGGTCGAAGCGGTCCCCGCCGCGCCGGGCGAGCCGATAGGCGACCAGATCGCCGAGCACCGATGCGGTGGCCGCGCACAGGACCAGTACGAGCAGGGACGGCACCTCGCGGGGGACCTGCTGGGCCGCGCCCGCCACGGTGGTCGCGGTGGTCGAACCGGCCGCGGCGGCCGTCGCCGCCGTGATCACCAGCACCCCGCTGGGCAGCACCGGCAGAAACACATCGAGGAGTACGGAGAGCGCCACCACCGCGTAGATCCAGGGGCTGCCGGTCAGCGGCCCCAGACTGTCCAGCACGTGACTCTCCCCGTTTCGTGAACTCGCCGCGACGTTGGAGGTGGTCGGTGTGGCGGCAGTAACAGCTGTACAGCGTACGCCGGAGGTTTGCTCCGAGATCACCCGGGGGTCGCCGATGTTGTGATCATCACTTCGCCCGGAATGGGGTGTCGTGCCCATCCCCGAGAGGTGTCCGCCACCCCTGCGGGGCGTCTCCCTCGGGGGACTTGTCCCACCGGGCGAGGTGACGGCGCGGGGCGGGGTGACGGCTCGGGCGGGGTGACGACCCGGGGCCGCGAGGGCCGCCCGCCCAACCC
>NZ_JBSGUP010001066.1:0-1637 GCF_053607985.1 Streptomyces sp. NPDC055078 | reverse complement strand
ACGTTGGTGTCACCGCGTACGCGAGGCCAGCAGGCTGTGCAGGCAGGCCACCAGACTGCGGGCCTGGACGTTGAGGTAGTGGCTGTGCCGGAGGAGTGCGGTGAGCTGGTGCAGTGTCATCCAGCAGTGGTTCTCGTCCTCCGCGCCGTGGTGGTCGTCGTCGGTCTCGACGATGAGGTAGCGATTCAGGGCGTGGTAGAAGCGCCCGCCTTCCTCGGACAGCAGGCAGGAGAACCTGATCCGCTCGGGCGGGGCGTGCAGCACCTCGTCGAGGAAGCGGGGCCGCGCGGCGCCGGGCAGCACCTTGTAGCTGTCGGGGCTGCACTGGACGGTGGGGGCGAGTTCCACCCCGTCCGGGCAGCCGGGCTCCTCGCCGGCTCGCATCAGGGCGTGGAGCACTCCGTCGATCTCCTTGACCAGCAGGGCGATGACTCCGGTGCCGTGCGGCTCGATCATGGGCTGGGCCCAGCCGCTCACCTCGCGGCTCCCGGCGGTGACATCCACCCCGATCACCGAGAAGAATCGGCCGCTGTCGTGGGCGATCCGCTCCGGTGCGCTGTGCCAGTCGCGCAGTTCGCCGAGCGGCACGGGCCGGGTGGTGAGTTCGCTGCGGGCGCGGTGTTCGGTGATCCAGCTCAGGATCTCGTTCATGCTGTGCACCCCGCTCACCTCCCGGGCGCACGACCGGCCGAGCGCCGCCCGGAAGCCGTCGCCGTCCAGGTCCAGCACTCCGTCGAGGCCGTCGCCCGCCAGCGGCAGACAGGACAGCACCGTACGGGTGTCCATGTTGACGATGTCCTCGACGGCCAGCAGCTCGTATATCTGACCGAGGGTCAGCCATCGGAAGTCGTCCTGGACGGCGATGTCCTCCGTCACTTCGAGCACGATGTTCCTGTTGCGTTTCCGGAAGAACCACGCGCCCTGTTCCGACTGGAGTACATCGGCGATGATGTGGTGCCGGGTCCTGTCCTGGAAGTACCCCAGATAGGGGACCGCGCGCCCCCGGTGCAGCCGCCGGTAGTTGCTGCGGGTGGCCTGCACGGTGGGGGACAGCTGAAGGTGGTTCCGGTTTCCCGGTTCGACTTTGGCCTGCATGAGGAAATGCAGCACCCCGCCGAATTCCTTGGCCAGCAGACCGAGGAAACCTATCTCCGGCTGATGGATGATCGGCTGGTGCCAGTGGGGGACCGGGCCGGACGGCAGCCGGACGTCCAGGCCGTCGATGGCGAAGAATCCGCCGCTCCGGTGCCGCAGCGCACCCGTTCGCCCGTCCCGGACCCAGTCCCGCAGTCCGTCGAGTTCCACGCGCTCGACCCGGAGACCGGACCGCTCACGGGATGCGTCGAACCATGCGTCGAAGGACTCCGGCTGACGGACCGCGCTCCCCGGGGCGAGGGCGGACGCGGCGAGCCGGTCCGGCAGCCGGCGGAGTGCGGACGGGGGCGGCGGGGACGGGGGAGGGGGAGGGGTCGGCGGGACGATTCGATTCACCAGTGGATTCCTTTGCGCCGGAAGGACAGGTCCGTACTCGGTTCTCGGCGTTTCTCCGCATCCGCGGCATCCGCGGCATCCGCGGCGTCAGCGGCATACGCGGGCCGCCGCCGCGAAGCTCACCGGCGCCCGGGACCGGGTGGCGA
>NZ_JBSGUP010001065.1:0-1642 GCF_053607985.1 Streptomyces sp. NPDC055078 | reverse complement strand
GATCGACACCCACAGCACCGCCGCCCGCGCGGACTTCCGCAGCGACTACGACGCCTGCACCTACACCCGCACCGACGTGCCCGACGACATCCGCGACGGCGTGCACCAACTCATGCACCACTACGGCCTGCGGTACGCCGCACTCGATCTCCTCATCCCCCCGTCCGGCCCGTGGCAGCTCATCGACCTGAACCCGGCGGGACAGTACGACTGGCTCCAGCAACAGCTACCCGACCTGCACATCACCGCCACACTCGCCCGCCTCATGGCCCACCCCGAACCCCCCGCCAAACCGGCTCGCCCGCACCCTCCAACTGCTCGCCCAGGAATCCGCCCATGACAGCAGAACCAAGGTACGACCGAGCCGACCCCGGCCGCACGGGAACCGCACTGGTCAACCACCAGCTGGGCAGACTGGGGCTGGGCGAGACCTACACGACACGGGACGGCATCGCGTACCGAGCCCTGCCCGAGGGCGCCGGCTGGTGCAGGGCCGACGGTGTGCCCGAGCCGGCCTGGCCCAGGGGCGCGGACCTCTGCGTCCTCGTCAACTGGTACCCGGACGCCGCGTTCCGCAGGGACGACACCACGGGAAAGGTGCCGGAAGGCGCAGAGCAGCACTGGGCAGAGCGCGTCGCCGCTACCGCGGTCGCACTGGAATCGATCGGTTACGTGGCCGAGGAGACCGGGCCGCCCAGGACTCCGCACCACCACGCGAACGCTGAGCTGCTCGTCTACCGAATGCCCCAGGGTGTCCCACCACGGCGGCAGCCTGCCGACGCGTGGAAAGGATGGCCGCCCGCCCGTCCCAACTGGATATCGGGCCACTACCGGTACCCGGGGATCGCACCCGACAGCGAGATCCACAGGGTTCTGCAAGACGCGAAGCTCACATGGGAAGAGCCCTACTACGCGGAGCCTCGCGTCGAGTCCGGTCCGTGTTTCGTCCAGTCGATCACTCAGACGCTGTGGCCACCCGGATCGTCCCGGTGCGCGCTGGTGGTGTGGCAGCCCGCGGCAGGATTCCGCCGCTCCACCAAGACCGGTGACGTTCCCCCTGGCGCTGCGGAGCACTGGGCGAGCGGTACCGCCCGGGTCGTCGACGTTCTCGAACAGAACGGATACCGGGTGACCGGGCGGGAGCGGCCCCTTTCACCTGCACGGGACACCACCGCCGAATTCCTCGTCCACCGCACCGAGCACACGTTGACTTCCGCCATCGGTAATCACACCGGCTAACGCTCACACCCGGTAGCCCGATGACGGGCGTCCGGTTCCGAGTGACGACAGAGGCGGAACCGGACAACCCCCGAGCCCAGCCGGGCCGGGGCCACCCCAAGAAAGAAGGAGACTCGGAATGCCCGCGATCACCGAGCAGCCCGAAACGATCGAATCGGACACCGAGACCGTTCCGGAGACGGACGGTGGCAACCAGAACGGCCCGCACGAGAGGACCGATTTGGTCGGACTGCTCGCCGCGTAGATCAACTGAAGGACTCCCGCCCCGGTCGCAGAACAGCAGCACGGCGACCGGGCTGGCTGTCACACAGCGGTGGGCTCCGTGTTTGACCGGACATGGTCGGTGGCCACCTGCTGGTGCTGCGCGTGCACGGGTCTGCCGGTGATGTGGTTCGGCCCCGTG
>NZ_JBSGUP010001064.1:0-1645 GCF_053607985.1 Streptomyces sp. NPDC055078 | reverse complement strand
CCCGATGCCAAGAAGGCCGCACCGAAGCCGACCTTCCGTCTGATCGCCGCCAGCACATCCGTGGACATCATCAAGGAAAAGGGCGATCCCAGCGTCTATCTCGATCTCGGCACCTACCTCACCGCCGAGAACAGCCCCTTCGAGCTGAAGGCGACCCGTAAGTCCTACAAGGACCCCATCGTCGTTCAGCAGACCACCCGCGTGGGCAAGAAGGTCACGACGAGGACCCTGCCGAAGGGACTGGTGAAGGACTTCACGGGCCTGCCCGGCTTCACGGAGATCACCGTCAAGGACTCGGCGGGCAAGGTCGTGGCTTCCGCCAAGGAGAGATTCTGCCCCAACAACGCCTCGGGCCGGGTGCGGCCGGACGCGCCGGCCACCTCGAAGTACCCCGAGAGCTGCCCGGAGAACCCCTTCACCCTCGGTTCGGTGTGGGGTGTGGAGAACGGCTGGGCGTCCAACACCTACAACGGCTGGTACTCCCCGCCGCCCCCCGTCTCCCTGCCGTCCGGGGGGACGTACACCGCCACGGTGAGCGTGGCCAAGAAGTACCGCGACCTGTTCGGTATCGCGCACCAGCCGCAGACGGTCACGATGAATGTGACCGAGGTCGAGCCGGGAGGCCCCGGAGGCCCAGGTGGGCGTTCCGCCGCCGGCCACGCCGGGCACCACGGTGCGGCGCACGCCGGGCACGGCACCCCGCCGAAGCCGACGCTGCCCCAGGCGCTGAGCGGCACGGCCCCGTCGTACAACGTCGGCCACGGTCCGCACACCCCCGCGCCGCCCGCGCTGCCGTGGGCGCTGAAGAAGTCCCAGCGCTCGGTGGCGAACGTCGGTGACCGGCCCGGTCAGACGGACGGCTCCCGCAAGGCGCCCGCGCTCGCCCCCAACGCGAAGCGCCCGGCAGGCAAGGCGACGGTGCCTGCCGGCCCGAAGCCGGATCTGCGGTCGCTGCCGGCGTTCGACATCAGGATCGGCGACGGCGAGGCGGACGTCCCGGGCAAGGACTTTCTGACCTTCAGCGCCAATGTCTGGAACGCCGGCCCGGGGAAGCTGGTCGTGGACGGCTTCCGCTCCCCCGGCAAGGAGGTGATGGACGCCTACCAGTACTTCTACGACACCAAGGGCAAGCAGGTCGGCTTCACTCCCAGCGGGACGATGGAGTGGGATCCGCGCGCGGGTCACGAGCACTGGCACTTCACGGACTTCGCCAGCTACCGCCTGCTGAAGGCCGACAAGAAGGTAGCGGTCCGCAGCGGCAAGGAGGCGTTCTGCCTGGCGAACACCGACGCGGTCGACTACACGGTGAAGAACGCCAACTGGCACCCCAACAACACCGACCTGCGCACCGCCTGCGGCCAGCGCAACTCGATCTCGGTCCGCGAGGCACTGGACGTCGGCTCCGGTGACACCTACAGCCAGTACCTGCCCGGCCAGTCCTTCGACATCACCGATCTGCCGAACGGCACCTACTACATCGACGTACTGGCCAACCCGGAGAAGCGGCTCAAGGAGACCAGCCTCACCAACAACTCGGCGCTCCGCAAGGTCGTCCTCGGAGGTACCACGGGCGCCCGCACGGTGACCGTGCCGCCCCACGACCTGGTCAACGCCAACTGACCCGTCGTCCTCACGCACCGGGGCC
>NZ_JBSGUP010001063.1:0-1650 GCF_053607985.1 Streptomyces sp. NPDC055078 | reverse complement strand
CCACCAGCAGCCGGGCCCGGTTGTGCAGCCAGCCCTCGGACAGCAGTTGCCGCATTCCCGCGTCCACGATCGGGCACCCGGTGCGCCCCTCCCGCCAGGCCGCGATCTCCTTCTCGTCGTGGCGCCAGCGGTCCCCGCGCGCCCGGTAGTCGGCCCGCGCGGCGTCGGGCCGGGCCGCGAGGACCTGGTGGTGGAAGTCCCGCCACGCCAGCTGCCGTACGAACGCATCCGCGCCCGCGCCGCCCTTGCGCCGCGCCCGGTGGACCAGTTCCGTCGCGGAGAGCGTGCCGAAGTGCAGATGGGGCGACAGCCGCGAGGTGGTGTCGCCCGCGAGGTCGTCGTGCCGTTCCTCGTACGCCTCGACGCCGGTACTGGGGCGGGCGAGCCAGGAGTTCAGCCGCAGCCGGGCCTCGCGCTCGCCGCCCCGGGCGACATGGGGCGACACCCCGGCCACGGCGGCACGCCGGGGCAGCGGACGGCCCGGCAGTTCGGGCACCACCACCTTGCGCGGCGCGGGCAGTGCCTCGCGGGGGCCGGTCTCCCGCCAGCGGCGGAAGTACGGGCTGAAGACCGCGAAGTGGTCGCGGTTCTCGGGTGTCACCTGCCCGGGCGGCAGCACGGTGATCACCCCTTCGTGGACCCGGAGTTCGCACCGGGCCGCCCCGAGCGCCGTCCGCAGCCGCTCCTCCCTGCGCTGGGCGTAGCCGCTGACACCCCCGGCGATATGCACCGTACGGGCGCCGGTCTCCTGGACGACCCGGGGGACCTGTTCGGCCACCTCGCCCGTACGGATCACCAGCCGGCCACCGCGCTCGCGCAGTCCCGCGTCCAGGGAGGCCAGGCAGTCGGCGAGGAAGGCGCTCCGGTTGGGGACGTCGAAGCCCGCCCGGTGCACCCCTTTGTCGAGGACGAACAGCGGTACCACCTCGTCGGCCTCGCGTACGGCGGCACTCAGCGCGGGCTGGTCGTGCACGCGCAGATCGGAGGTGAAGAGCATGACGGAAACAGTCATACGCCGTCCTTCATCAGGCGGGGGCGCGTCGGGTGGGGTGGTTCACGAGGCGCCGTATCGATCGGGGGAGGCGCGGTGGCCGGTCAGGGGCGGTCGGAGCCGGTGGGGGTGTGGTCGGGTGCCTTCGCCGGGAGCCGCCCGCGCCGTCTGCCGGGGAATCCCCGCAGTCCGACCGGGGTCCGCGCCGCTTTCGGCGGTGGAACCGACCCGTGCCGGCCGCGCGGCTCAGCCGGGCCTCCAGCAGCACGGCCGGCGGCACGGCGGCATCGGTGGCCGGGTCCGGCACCCGTCGCCCCGGGCCACCGGAACCGGCAGTCGCTCAGGGCCCGGTCGCGCCGAGGAGATACCACCGATGGCGACCGGGGCGTTCACGCGGCTTCCTCCACTGTGGGGCAGGCTGTCCGGACAGATTCCACCAGGCATCCGGCACGGGCGGAGCCGCGGATCGGTCCGCATCCGCAGATGGACGTACGCGGAACGCGGGGCGGGCACGGTCGGCGCCGGGCGGCACGGGAGCCGTGGCGAGGCCAGGGGCACGGCCGGAGCACACGTCGTACGTCGTCACCTGCCCGCGCGCGCCCGTCCCGGAGGCGGCCGGCCGGTCCGCCCGTCGTACCACCCACGGTCCGGTCGTACGG
>NZ_JBSGUP010001062.1:0-1656 GCF_053607985.1 Streptomyces sp. NPDC055078 | reverse complement strand
GGGAGACCCCGGCACGTCCGCACCTTGTACGACACCCCAATCCCCGCCCCCCGGATTCGTGCCCGACCACCGGGCCGCCATGCAGTCTACTTCGTAGACTATGCCATAGCGCGAATGGCGCGTGAACCGTCGTACAAGGAGACCGCCCCTATGACCATCGACAGACAGGCCATCGCAGCCGCAGCGGAGGCCGCCGCGGCCGAGCTGGGGATCGTCGGCGCACAGGTCGCCATCGCCACCGGTGACAACCTCGTGGAGATCCCCGTGGGCGTCGAGAACTTCGCCACCGGACGGTCCGTCACTCCCGACACGCTGTTCCAGATCGGCTCCACGACAAAGGTGTTCACCGCGGCCCTGGTGATGCAGCTCGTCGACGAGGGCAGGGTCGACCTCGACGAGCCCGTCGTGAAGTACCTGCCGGACTTCCGGCTCGGCGACCGGTACGCCACCCAGCACGTCACACCGCGCCATCTGCTCTCGATGTCCAGCGGAATCGACAACGGCCCGTACCGGGACATGGGCCGCGGCGACGACTCCGTACGGAAGGCGGTGGCCCTGGTGGCGGAGCTGCCGGTCATGTCCCGCCCGGGCGATGGCTTCGGCTACACCAACGCCTCGACCAATGTCTCCGGCCTCATCGTCGAGACACTCACCGGCACCACCTGGGACACCGCCCTGCGTGAGCGCCTGCTCGGCCCGGCGGGGCTGCGGCACTCCGCCAGCCTTCCCGAGGACCAGATCTTCCACCCGGTCGCCGTCGGCCATGTCAACACCGGCGACGGGGTGCGGCACTCCGGGCCCTGGATCTTCGACCGGGGCTCCGGTCCCGCCGGTTCGTCCCTCAGCATGTCCGCGGGTGACCTCGCCCGGTTCGGGCAGCTCTTCCTGCGCGGCGGGCGCGCCGCCGACGGCACCCGGGTGCTGTCGCAGGAGTCCGTCGCCGCGATGCAGACCCGGCAGATCGACGTGCCCGCGAAGCTGTTCGCGGACGGCTGGTGCCTCGGCCCGTACGTCAAGACCTGGGACGGCGTGACGGTCTTCGGGCACTCCGGCACCACCATGTGCGGGTCGTCGACGCTGGTGTGGGTGCCGGAGCACCGGACCGCCGTCGCCGTCACCGTCAATGTCGCCAACCGGGGCTACCACTTCGCAGACGCGGTCTTCGGCCATGTGTTCCGGGAGGTCCTCGGGATCAGCAAGCCCGCACGCCCGGCGAAGCGGGCGGTCGTCACGGTCGACCCCGCGCCCTACCTCGGCACCTACGAGGCGGGCGGAGTGCGCTACGAGCTGCGTGCCGACGGGGACAGGCTGTTCGTGACCCTGACGGCGGGCGGCGCGTCGGATCTGGTGTCGGAGGGCTTCGAGCCCGTGACGTCCGAGCTGTATCCCCTGGGTGACCACCGGTTCCTGCCCGCCGACGACGCCATCGGCGGCGACCACCTGTGGGACGTCGCCTTCTACCTCGGCGACGACGGCAGGGCGGAGCGGTTCCTGAACGGCGCCTTCGCCGCGCGCCGGACCGGCTGAGCACGGCCCGGAACCCTGAGGGCCCGGGGTGGGGGGGGCGCCGGGGGGGCCCCCCCCCCCCGCCCCCCCCCAGACCCCGACCCGGTGGGCCCCGGACCAGCAAAAAACACAAGAAGTGAAAAAGGGCCG